>NZ_UOOB01000002.1:600000-777576 GCF_900564145.1 Comamonas sp. lk | reverse complement strand
TTCCCATCCCGAACAGGACAGTGAAACGAATTTGCGCCGATGATAGTGCGGGTTCCCGTGTGAAAGTAGGTCATCGTCAGGCTCTTACAGTGAAAACCCCGTAGTCGAAAGGCTGCGGGGTTTTTTTTATGGTGGCGGCGAAAGAGCGGCCGCAAAAAAGATAGTGGCCAGTACTTGCTGCATAAGCAATGCAGTCATGAAATACAGCAGACCCAATAAAAAGAGAGCGCTATGCGCTCTCTTTTTATTGGTGCCTCAGAGATCAAAGTGGGAGGCATTGCCCGTTCGCAAACACCTTGAGTTCACCGGATTGGATGGGGGTCCAGGTTTCGTTATTGGTCAAGGGCGCTGTGACGATGATGGCGACTTTGTCCTGGGGAGTGGTTTCCCGCGAGAAATCCACGCTCAGATCTTCATCGGACAGATGTGCTTGGCAGAAGGGGTGCCGGCGCTCGATATAGCAAAGATGGGTGGTTGCGTGGGCCCAGAGAGCTTCGCCATTGGAGAGCAGGAAGTTGAAAGTGCCGTGGGGAGCGATCTTGGCGGCAAGCTCGCGCAGGGTGTGGGTGAGCTCCTCGATGCTGGGCAGGCCTGCGTGGGATTTCCAGAGCTCCTGCATGATCCAGCAAAAAGCCTGCTCGCTGTCGGTGTTGCCTATGGGCTGAAAGTGGGCGTGCAGTTTGGGCGAAAAGTTCTTGAGGTCACCGTTGTGCGCAAAAACCCAGTTGCGGCCCCAGAGCTCGCGCACAAAGGGGTGGCAGTTTTGCAGGCTGACCACGCCTTGGGTCGCTTTGCGGATGTGGGCAATGACGTTGGTGCTTTTGATCGGATATTCACGAATCAGCTTGGCCACCGGTGAGTCAATGGCGCGCTCATGATCCACGAAGTGGCGCAGGCCTTTGTCTTCAAAAAAAGCGATGCCCCAGCCGTCGGTGTGATCGCCGGTATTGCCTGCGCGCTGTGTGAAGCCCGAGAAGCTAAAACGCACATCGGTGGGCGTGTTGCAGTTCATTCCAAGCAGCTGGCACATGACAGTTCTCAAACCTGTTGATAGGGAAAAGCCTTTTATAGCCCAAGCTGGGTGCTTACCCAAGCAGACGGACATGAAAAAGCAGCCTGAGCTGCTTTGACGAGAAAGGCCGGGCTCTGGCTTACTCGCGCTCGGACCAGAGCTTGCCGCCGGTGGCCCAGTCGTGGCGCTTGATGTCGGTGATGATGATGTCTACCGATTCGGGCGAACCGCCCAGCACTTCCACGCTGACGCGGGTGATTTCTTCCACCAGCTTGCGCTTTTGTTCGACGGTGCGGCCTTCCATCATTTCTACATGGTAGGTGGGCATGGGTTTGACTCCTTGGGGGGTGAGAGGTGAAGCGACAGCCTCAGATCATAAATGTGCCGCGGTATCGCTCAAGCTTGGGCTGCCTGACATGGAATGGATTCCACAGAGCCGAGCACCATCTGATGGCCTACCTCTGAGCCGTCATCGCTGCGTGCAAGGCAGCGTGAAAAGGCTTAGGCCTGCTCAGACCAGAGCTTGCCACCTGTGGCCCAGTTTTCGCGTTTGACGTCGGTGATGATGATGTCCACGGACTCGGGCGCGCTGCCCAGTACTTCGGTGGTGATGCGGGTGACTTCTTCGACCAGCTTGCGCTTTTGTTCAAGGCTGCGGCCTTCAAACAGTTCGATGTGATAGGTGGGCATCAAGTTCTCCTGGGTGGTTTGAATGCACGAGCTGCGCAAAGACTGTCGCAGTGTCAGGCCGTTGTGGAATCTCTGTCGCTGGGCTGTGCGCAGACTGGGCAGATGCAGGCTTTGCCGCGCGTTTCGGGCGGAAGCTGGGCCAGAGCGTCTTGCGACACCGGAGTCTGCATGCACCAGCAGCTTTGCGGCGGCAGGCCAGCGGTGATGGCGCATTGATTGGCCTGGCCGCATAGCGGGCAGCGGCTGGGGTCCAGAGGCTGGATGTGGTGGAGGCTCTCGGAGGGCATGGCGCCAGTGTAGAAGCCATACCCCCAAAAAATGCACTCGATGTACGGACATAGAGTGCATTTTTGATAGCGTCTTGCGCCTGCCAATCAATAAGTACCGCTAAAAGTATAGGTGGGACTCATGCTTGGCAAGCGGTAGCTGCTCTGAAAACAGATGTGACCCATTCGATGCTTTTGGGCCTCAGGTCTGCGGCAGGGAAAGGTGTAGCCCTATTTAAAACAGCTTTTCAACGATGGCCTTGGCATTGCATGGGAGCCAAAGGCGCTCACTCCGGCGTAATGCCGGCAGCCTTGATGACCTGACCCCACTTTTTGGTTTCAGCAGACTGGAACTGGGCCAGCTCGGCAGGCGTGGTGGTCCAGGGCTCGGAGCCCGACATATCAAAGAAAGACTTGGCGGCGGCGCTGGCCACGGCGCTGTTCAGCAACTGGTTGAGCTTGGCAACCACGGGGGCGGGTGTGTTGGCCGGTGCGTAGGCCGCAAACCAGTAACCCATGTCATAGCCTTTGACGCCGGCCTCGGCAATGGTGGGCACATCGGGCAGCTGGGCGCTGCGTTTTTGCGTGGAGTAGCCTAGGGCACGCAGCTTGCCGGCCTTGATCTGGGGCACGCCGGTGGAGACATCGGTGATCATCAGATTGATCTGCCCGCCCAGCAGGTCGGTAATTGCCAGCGGGTTGCTTTTGTACGGCACGTGCAGGATATCTACGCCCGCCAGTTGCTTGAGCATTTCACCGGCCACACGGCTTGAGGAGCTGCCGCTGCCAAAGCTCAGCTTGCCAGGGTTGGCCTTGGCGAAAGCGACCAGCTCGCCCACCGATTTATAAGGCGCGCTGGCCGGTACCACCAGCACCTGACCACCCTTGCCCAGGCCGGACAACGGGGCGAAGTCCTTGACCGGGTCATAGGCCAGTTTTTTGTACAAATGCTCGTTGGCCGCGTGCGTGGTGTTGGTGGTGATCAGCACGGTATAGCCGTCTGCCGGTGCCTTGGCCACGGCCTGAGCCGCAATCATGCCGCTGGCGCCGCCCTTGTTTTCCACCACCACCGGCTGCTTGGTTTTCTCGGTGATGGACTGACCCAGAGCCCGTGCTAGCTGATCCGTGGCACTGCCTGCCGCAAAAGGCACGACAAAGGTGATGGGCTTGCTGGGGTAGTCGCTTTGCGCAAAAGCCGTGTGAGCAAAGGCGAGGCCCAAGCTGCTGGCCAGCAGGCAGCGGCGTGTGAAAGAGGTCATGGTTTGTCTCCTGATCGGGTGCTTGTGGTGGAAAAGGCGGGACGATCTGATGTCGTCTATTCGTTGTCGGCCGGGCCGGCCAGATAAGGTTGCAGCTGTGGCATGTTTTCGGCGGGTATGCGGATGGGCATTTGCAACACGCGGTAGCACAGGGTCTTGCCATGGCTGTCGAGATTCAGGGCGTCGTTGACGCCGCCATCCAGCACATCGTCCAGCACCAGATTCATAGCCTGCAGCTGCGGCAGCAGATAGCGTTTGACCTGCCTGGGGCGGCGGTCGGCAAACAGAGCGCGCACGGCATCCTCGCTGACCTGCTCGCAGATCAGCTCCCAGAACGCCGGGTGCCAGGCGATGACGCTGATGTTGGAGCGGTTGCCTTTGTCGCCGGTACGGCCATGGGCCAGGCGGTACAGCGGAATGGAGAGGGTGTTGCTGGCCTCAGACATGGCGAGCCTCCTTGGTGTTCTGGGCATGCTGTGGCTCGGCCCATTGGAATCCGGTGCGTATCTGTTCCTGCGCTACCAGGCAGGAGGTCAGGCCCAGGCGCTGGCGCATATGGGTGCGCACGCCGCCGCCGCCGGCCGGGCCGCAGCAATACAGGGCATTGATTTCGCGCGGTAGTCTGGCAGCCGTGGCGTGCTCCTCATGCTGCCAGGCCATGCGCAGGCGCACGTCGGTCGAGGCCTGGCTGAGATCGGCGTGATCAAGCCAGTCGCTGCCATCGTTGCCCCAGACGCTGGTCACGCCAATCAAGTCGGTGCGCAGCGGTGCGATGCCCGCAAGGCGCCGGGCAATGGTCTGCCCGGCTAGGCGAGCGCGCTCGGCGGAGCGCGGACCGGCATAGGAGATCTCGCCTTCGGCAAACCAGCCCGTGGCATAGCAGACATTGACCTTGAGCGTGGCCGGCCGGGGGTGGCCGATCACGCCTTGCAGGCGCACGCGGTCAGGTGCCAGGGCAATGACTTCGGCCTGCGTGATATCGGCGATGACATCGGGCGTGAAGTACTGGGCCGGATCGTGAATTTCGTAGAGCAACTGCTCCTTGACAGTGGCCGTGCTGATGCAGCCACCCGTGCCCTGGGGCTTGAAAATGCTGCAGTGGCCGTCGGCATCGATCTCGGCAATCGGGTAGCCCAACTGGTCCATGTCGGGCACATCTTTGTAGCCCGGATCGGCAAAATAGCCGCCGCTGACTTGGGTGCCGCATTCCAGCAAATGGCCGGCCATGGTGGCGCGGGCTAGGCGGTTCCAGTCATCCCAGGCCCAGCCAAAATGGGCCATGGCCGGGCCTACGACCAGGGAAGGGTCGGCCACGCGGCCGCAGACCACGATATCGGCTCCGGCCTGCAGCGCATCGGCAATCGGACGTGCGCCGATATAGGCATTGGCGCTGACCAGGGGCTGGCTGGGCATGCGCTCGGCCAGCGCATTCTGCAGCAGCGGGCGCTGATCGGGGGCGCTCAAATCGTCGCCATGGACCACGGCAATGCGCGGCGCTCTCAGGTCCAGCTCTTGCGCCAGGCGGGCAATGGCACGCGCCGCACCGGCAGGATTGGCGGCGCCGAAGTTGCTGACGATGCGAATGCCGTGCTGCAGACAGTCGCCCAGCACCGGGCGCAGAAAATCCAGCATCAACGGCTCAAAGCCTGCATCGGGATTGCTTTGGCGTGCCAGCTGGGCCAGGGCCAGGGTGCGCTCGGCCAGGGTCTCGAAGATCAGCACGGCCGGCTTGGCCTGGCGAATCAGCTCTTGTACGACCGGGCCGGCCGCATCAACGCGGTCGCCCGAGAATCCGGCGGCGCAGCCAATCAGCAGGGGGGTGGGGTAGGGCGTGGGTGATGTCATGGAATCTCCTGCTGACCACTATAGGAAGGCTTGGGTAAGCTGTGAAATCGATAATTAAGATGAATTGATTTGGAAGACAGATGAATCTTTCGGCGCGCGATATTCAGGCATTTCTGGCTCTGGCTGAAGTGAAGAACTTCACCCGTGCGGCGGTGCGTTGCCATCTGTCGCAGCCCGCGTTCAGCGCGCTCATCAAGGCGTTGGAGGCCAGCGTGGGTCTGCAGCTGTTTGACCGCAGCACGCGCCATGTGCTGCTGACACCTGAGGGCGAGCGCTTTTGGCTGTCGGCCCAGCGTATTGCGGCCGAGCTGGAGGACTGCGCCAAGGCCATGCGCGACACGGCCCAGCTGGCACGCGGCCATGTATCGGTGGCGCTGCTGCCCTCGTTGGCGGCGGGTTGGTTGCCGCAGGTGCTGGCGCAATTCATGGCACGCCATCCCGGGGTGGATTTGGCGGTGCACGATGTGCTGTCCGAGCCCTGTATTGCCGCCGTGGCCAATGGCGAGGCCGACTTTGCTCTGGCTGCCATCCGTGCCGATACGCCAGAGCTGCAGGCCGAGCCGTTTTGCCGTGACGACTTTCATCTGGTGTGCCGGGAAGACCATGCGCTGGCGGCGCAGCAGACGCTGGGCGTGGCCGATTTGCTGCCCTGGCCTTTTGTGCATCTTGCCCGTCATAGCAGCGTGCGCCAGTATCTGGATGCGGCTTTCTTTCCGCAGAGCATGCACACCCTGGTCGAGGTGGAGCAACTGGCCACGGTGATGGGGCTGGTGCAGGCCGGCCTGGGCATCAGCGTGGTGCCGGCGCTGTCGCTGTTTCACTTCGACAAGCCGGGCCTGATCACGCGGCCGCTGGCTTTGCCGGGGATGGAGCGGCAAATCTATTTGGTGCGGCGGCGAGAGCGCAGCCTGTCTTTAGCGGCACAGGCGCTGTATCGATTGATGCTGGAACAACGCCCGCAGTTCTCTGCGCCATAAAAAATGCACTTCCGAGGAAGTGCATGTAGGTTTGAATTTGCTCTTCAATTGATAGCGGTTGGCGTTCTACCCATAATGCATTCAAGAAGAATTCATTCGAAGTCTCGAGGAGTATTGCGCTGATTGCTACTGTTTTGATAGAGCAGCGAATACTAGCCGTCTCAGTTCTTGCCGTACAGAGGCGAGCGCGGGCCGTAGAGCAAGCCGTTAGGGGTGCCCGCTGCCAGCATGCGATTGGTGGCCAGGCCTGCGACGGGGTGGGCGGCATCGGTGGCGGAGTTGATGATTTGATTGACCAGCGCCGTCACCAGCATGCCGACCAAACCGCCGCCCGAGTTGTTGCCGCCTTCCTGATTGGAGGCCGAGGCACGCCCATCCCATAGCGGCTCGCCGGTACGCAGATCCACCAGCCTGGCTTCGACACTGACGACGGTGGCGCTTTGAATCACCTGGTAGCTGGTGCCGTAGCGGGTGATGCGTATGTACAGAGCGGCATCCGAGCCAAAGATCTGCTTGAGCTTGGCGGGCGCCACGTCCTGGATGTCACTGGCGATTTCCAGACCGTTTTGCCGGAAGGTTTCGCTCATCAGCGTCACCGGCATCACGTAGTAACCGGCTTCGGCCAGCGGCAAGGTGGCCTGGGACAGCACGCTGGCGCTGGCCTGGACTTCAGGGGCGTCATTGACCGGAGGCAGCACCAGAATGGAGGCCGGTTTGGCCGCACGGTAGGCGCTGTAATCCTTGCCTTGCTGTGGTGCCGCGCAACCGACCAGCCAGGCGCTGACGGCCAGTGTCGCAGCGCATTTGAGAACGCGTGCCATCAGAGGGGTGTGCATCTCAGACTCCGTTCTTCTTCATATTGCCGACCAGGTAGTCGATGTACTGAGCCGATTCGGGAAACTGCTTTTTCTCTTGTGCCCAGGCGGCCAGTGCCTGGTCGGTGCGGCCGGCGTTCAGGTATAGCAGCCCCAGATGGGCCTGGTAGCCGGGCGGCAGTTGCGCACCCTTGCTCGCCGCTTGTTGCACACCTTTTTCCAGCACCAGAATCTGCTCTTCTGCTGCGGGTGCATCGCTTTTGAGATAGCTGTACACCTGAGTCTGGTAGCCATTCCAGCTGTAAAGCGGCTGGGGAGCGGTGACACAGCCCACCAGCAAAGCCGTCAGCGCCAGCGCGCTGCCTGCGCGGATTGCCGAGAAGGTTTTCATGGCGACCTGCCTTTCAGCGCTGGCTTGTGTTGGCCGAGAGGCTGGGCAGAGCGCCGGCGTCCACGGATTCACCCAGACGGTCCACGGCTTCGCGAATGGCCAGGTCCAGCACCTTGCCATTCAGCGTGGAGTCATAGCTGGCCGTGCCGCCGAAGCCCACGATTTCACGGTTGGAGAGTTGGAACTCACCTGCGCCTTGCACGGAACGGACGACTTCCGAGGTGCGGATGTTCACGATGTTCAGCGTGACCTTGGCATAAGCCACCTGGGTCTTGCCGCGGCCCAGCACGCCAAACAACTGCTTGTCGCCGGTTTCCTTGCGTCCGAACTCCGAGATATCGCCGGTCACCACGTAATCCGCGCCCTTGAGCTGCTGCGCTGTGCCCTGGATGGCGGCTTCCTGCTTGATTTCCGCCATGTTGTCGCGATCCAGCACGTTGAAGCGGTTGGTCTGCTGCAGATGGCTGAGCAAAATCGTCTTGGCCTGGCTGCCCAGACGGTCCGCACCATCCGAGAACGCACCGCGCAGATAGCTGGAGCGATTGTCAAACTTACCGACAGCGATGGGGCGGCGAACGCCTTGATAGCTGCGCGCAGCGCTTTGCGTCTGAGCAACGCTCAGGGATTGCGAGGACTCCGTCGCGCAGCCGGTCAAAAACAGCGGTGCAGAGACAAGAGCCAGGGCGGCCAAAGCAAGTGGTGTACGCAGCATGGGACAAGCAGATGAGGTTGTTAGGGTGAGTCAATGTAACAAATAAATCTAATAGTTGATTGTTATCTAACGTGACAAAACAAAGGCACCCGAAGGTGCCCTTGTTAAGTCAGCTGATTTGTCGAATGGACTGGCGATTTAAGCGCCGGCCTTGACCTTCAGACGCCAGGCGTGCAGCAGAGGCTCGGTATAGCCCGAAGGCTGTTCCTTGCCCTTGAAGACCAGGTCCAGAGCGGCCTGGTAAGCCGCACCGTCAGGGTTGGCGACCAGGCTCTTGTAGGCGGCGTCGCCGGCGTTTTGCTCGTCCACGATCTTGGCCATGCGGGCATAGCTGTCGCGCACCATGGCTTCGGTCACGATGCCGTGCTGCAGCCAGTTGGCGATGTGCTGGCTGGAGATGCGCAGCGTGGCACGGTCTTCCATCAGGCCCACGTTGTGGATATCGGGTACCTTGGAGCAACCCACGCCCTGGTCGACCCAGCGCACCACATAGCCCAAAATGCCTTGCACGTTGTTATCCACTTCCTGCTGCTTTTCAGCATCGGACCAGCCGGTGTTGGTGGCAACGGGCACTTGCAGGATGGCGTTGAGCAGGTTGTCGCGCTCGGCATCGGCACTGGTTTTTTCCAGCTCTTTTTGCACTTCGGCCACATTGACCTGGTGGTAGTGCAGAGCGTGCAGGGTGGCGCCGGTGGGCGAGGGAACCCAGGCGGTGTTGGCGCCGGCCTTGGGCTGGGCAATCTTCTGCTCCAGCATGGCCTTCATCAGGTCGGGCATGGCCCACATGCCCTTGCCGATCTGGGCGCGGCCTCGCAGGCCCATGCCCAGGCCGACCAGCACATTGCTCTTCTCGTAGGCAGGCAGCCAGGCGCAGGTCTTCATATCGGCCTTGCGCACCATGGGGCCGGCATACATGGCGGTGTGCATTTCATCGCCGGTGCGGTCCAGGAAACCGGTGTTGATGAAGGCCACGCGTGCAGGAGCAGCGGCGATGGCGGCCTTCAGGTTCACTGTCGTGCGGCGCTCTTCGTCCATGATGCCCAGCTTGACGGTGTTCTCGGGCAGACCCAGCACTTTTTCCACGCGGCCGAACAGCTCATTGGCAAAAGCGGCTTCGGCCGGGCCGTGCATCTTGGGCTTGACGATGTAGACGCTGCCGGTGCGTGAGTTGCGGATGCCGTTGGCACCGCCCTTGAGGTCATGGATGGCGATGGCGGTGGTCACCACGGCGTCCAGAATGCCTTCGGGGATTTCCTTCTTGTCCGCGCCCCACAGAATGGCGGGGTTGGTCATCAGATGACCGACGTTACGCACAAACATCAGCGAGCGACCGTGCAGCTTCACGCTTTGGCCGTCGGCGCCGGTGTATTCGCGGTCTGCGTTCAGGCCGCGGGTCACGGTCTTGCCGCCCTTGTCAAAGGATTCGGTCAGCGTGCCCTTCAAGATGCCCAGCCAGTTGGCGTAGCCGTTGATCTTGTCTTCGGCATCCACGGCGGCCACGGAGTCTTCCAGATCCAGGATGGTGGACAGAGCGGCCTCGACCACCACGTCGGACACGCCAGCCGCATCGCTGCTGCCGATAGGCGTGGCCTTGTTGACGATGATGTCGATGTGGATGCCGTTGTTCTTCAGCAGCACGGAGGTGGGAGCTGTTGCATCGCCTTGGTAGCCGATGAACTTGGCTTCTTCCTTCAGGCCGGTCTTGCTGCCGTCCTTCAGGGACACGACCAGCTTGCCGCCTTCCACAGCGTAGCCGGTGGAGTCCTTGTGCGAGCCGTTGGCCAGAGGTGCGGCCTGATCCAGGAAGTCGCGAGCGAAGGCAATCACCTTGGCGCCGCGCGCGGGGTTGTAGCCCTTGCCTTTTTCTGCGCCGCCTTCTTCGCTGATCACATCCGTGCCGTACAGCGCGTCATACAGCGAACCCCAGCGGGCGTTGGCTGCGTTCAGTGCATAGCGGGCGTTCAGAATGGGCACAACCAACTGGGGGCCGGCCTGAATGGCCAGTTCCGCATCCACGTTTTCGGTCGTGGCCTTGGCGTCCTTGGGCTGCTCGACCAGATAGCCGATTTGCGTGAGGAAGCTGCGGTAGGCCGCCATGTCGGTGATGGGGCCGGGGTTGGCCTTGTGCCAGCTGTCCAGCTCCACTTGCAGGCGATCGCGCTCGGCCAGCAGGGCGGCATTCTTGGGGGCCAGATCGGCCACGATGGAATCAAAGCCTGCCCAGAAGGCTTGCTGGTCCACGCCCGTGCCAGGCAATACCTGGGTGTTCACGAAGTTGTACAGATCGGTAGCGACTTGCAGACCGTGGACTTGAGTGCGATCAGTCATTGGGAACCTCTGGTTGATGTCTCTGAGTGTTGACGATATCTAAAGCATTGCGATGCCCATCTTGGGCAGCCTGTATGCACACTGTATTTGATTTTTTTGAGTACATAAATATTCGAATTAGTTCGAAACTAATGATATTTTTGTGGCTAATACAGGCTTGATCTGTAGGTGCTCGCGCCGTTCTGGTGCAACCCTTGGTGGCGGCGATGCTTCGCGGGCTTTTTTGCCTAACCCAGTTCTGATGTGGGTTGAAGCGTTTGTGGCGAACGTACAGCGCAGTTCCCCAGGCCGAGGCTGGGGACAAAAGCCTGCCGGCTGGCCTTTGCGGCAGACCACCGATTTCGTGCAAGCGCGCCTTGCGGGCGGAAGAACCTGGCGCAAATCATCGCTGCCAACCCGCGATAGAGCAGGTCTGGCCCGCCTATTGATGGGCTGGAGGAATAAGCGATATGCCCGTGCCGGAACTGCTGCAAATCCATGTATTTAGGTATATAAATATTTGAGTTCTTTAAAGACTCATGACTTCTAAGTAAAAATCTAGAAAAATGAATTTCATGATCTTGACTTGTGAAAAGTGAAAACATGTGCTCAAGCTACTTAAATTGATAGCTGCAAGCGTATGAATAACGCGGATTTCAAGCCGATTTCATCCATAAGAAAGCTGCTGTTGCGGTAAATGCTCCTTGAATCAGAGCAGTCCGTGCAGGAGACAACACGCAACGAGACAGGAGCAGTCATGGACAAACTCAAGGCATTTGAGTCCTTTGTATCAGTGGCCACGCGCGGCAGCCTTACGGCAGCGGCCAAGGCCGAGGGCGTGGCGCCCGCCATCATGGGGCGGCGCCTGGACGCGCTGGAAGAGCATCTGGGCGTCAAGCTCATGGTGCGCACCACACGCCGCATTTCGCTCACGCATGAGGGCAGCGCCTTTCTGGAGGATTGCCAGCGCCTGCTGTCCGATGTCTCCAATGCCGAAGCCAGCGTCAGCGCGGGCGGCGTCAAGGCCACAGGCCATTTGCGCATCACGGCACCGGCCGGCTTTGGCCGCCGCCACGTGGCACCGCTGGTGCCGCGTTTTCGCGATTTGCACCCCGATGTGACGATTTCGCTCAATCTGTCGGACCGGGTGGTGGATCTGGCCGGCGAAGGCTTTGACTGTGCGGTGCGCGTGGGCGATTTGCCCGATTCGGCCCTGGTCAGCGTGCGCATTGCCGACAACCGCCGCCTGTGTGTGGCCACGCCCGACTATCTGGCGCGGCGCGGCACGCCCAAGCACCCCAGCGAGCTGACGCAGCACGACTGCCTGACGCTGTCCAGCGATGCTTCGCAAACCCGTGGCTGGGCGTTTCGCATTCCGCATCCCGAAAGTGGCACCAGCGAAGTCGTGCACTTCAAACCCGGTGGCCCGCTCGATTGTTCCGATGGTCAGGTGCTGCACGACTGGTGCCTGGGCGGCTGGGGCATTGCCTGGCGCAGCACCTGGGAAGTGGAGGCCGAAATCGCCGCCGGCCGCCTGATACCCGTGCTCGAAGAGTTTGCCGCCCCGCCCAACGGTATTTTTGTGGTCTTTCCCCAGCGCAAGCACATGCCGCTGCGGGTGCGCATGTGGATCGACTACCTCAAGCACTATTACAACCAGGCCGATTTCTTTCGCATAGGCCTGGCCGGCTGAAGCGTGGGGTCTGATTTTTCGCGCACGGCATGCTCCGCTGCCGGGCGTGGGAAAGGGTAGACAATGGATTTCTCGCCGCTTTGGAATTTTCTCTGGAGCACCACGGAGTTCTTCTACCGCTTAGCCATGACCCTTGAAGCTGTTCTCGCCAGCGTCCACCTGCTGGCCATCTTGACCCTGGTGGTGTTTCTCTCCAGCCAGGCGGCGCTTTGCCGTGTGGAGTGGATGAATGCCGCCGTCGTTCAGCGGCTGGCGCGGCTGGACATGATTTACGGCATCGTGGCCGTGGTTCTGCTGCTCACGGGTCTGGCGCGGCTGTTCTGGGGCGTGAAGGGCATGAGCGGCTATATGGCTTCTCCGCTGTTTCACCTCAAGATGAGTTTGTTCATTCTGGCCGCGCTGCTGTCCATCAAGCCCACCCTCAGCTTCCGCCGCTGGCGCAAGACTCTGGTTGCCTCCGGGCAACTGCCGGCCGCCGAAGAGGTGGCTCAAACCCGCAAATGGGTGATGTGGCAGGCTCATGTGGTGCCGGTGATCGCCGTGGTGGCGATTTTCTGGGCACGGGGCATGTAAAACGCCTGGGCCGGCGCAGTCCGGCTTGCCGGGTGAACCCGGTTTCGCGGGCTGGTTTCGTCCCCTCAAAATGCTGCGTTGCAACGACTTGTTGCTTGCACGCAATCCAGCGAGTCAGCGCAGGTGAGGGCAGGCACGTAAAATCCCCCGATGCTCTCCGTCAAACAGGAATTGCTCGCAGCCCTGGCTGCTGAGCTCGAAACACTCTCGCCCGGCGCTGGCGCACGCGCTGCGTTCGAAAACCCCAAAGTGGCAGCCCATGGCGACTTCGCCTGTACGGCGGCCATGCAACTGGCCAAGCCGCTCAAAGCCAACCCGCGCGCTTTGGGCGAACAGCTCAAAGCCGCTTTGGAAGCCACACCGGCCTTCCAGCAATGGGTTGATGCGATTGAAATTGCAGGCCCCGGCTTTTTGAACATTCGCTTGAAGCCCGCCGCCAAGCAGCAGATCGTGCGCGAAGTGCTGGCGCAGGGAGCCGAGTTCGGCAACCAGGCCAGCCGTGGCGAAAACATTCTGGTCGAGTTCGTCTCCGCCAACCCCACCGGTCCGCTGCACGTGGGCCACGGCCGTCAGGCTGCGATTGGCGATGCCATCAGCAATCTGTACTCCACCCAGGGCTGGAAGGTGCACCGCGAGTTTTATTACAACGACGCGGGCGTGCAGATCGACACCCTGACCAAGAGCACGCAGCTGCGCGCCAAGGGCTTCAAGCCCGGTGACGAGTGCTGGCCTACCGACGGCGAGAACCCGCTGGCCAAGAATTTCTATAACGGCGACTACATTGCCGACATCGCCAACGCCTTCCTGGCCAAGGAAGCCATCAAGGCCGATGACCGCGAGTTCACGGCCAATGGCGATGTAGAGGATTACGACAACATCCGCCAGTTCGCTGTGGCCTATCTGCGCAACGAGCAGGACAAGGACTTGCAGGCCTTCAACCTCAAGTTCGACGAGTACTACCTGGAATCGAGCCTGTACGAAAACGGCCATGTCGAGGAAACCGTCAAGCGCCTGATCGCCAACGGCAAGACCTACGAGCAAGACGGCGCGCTGTGGCTCAGGTCCACCGACTACGGCGACGACAAAGACCGCGTGATGCGCAAGACAGACGGCGGCTACACCTACTTCGTACCCGATGTGGCCTATCACATCCAGAAGTTCAAGCGTGGCTTCACCAAGGTGGTGAACATTCAGGGTACCGACCACCACGGCACCATTGCCCGCGTGCGCGCCGGGCTGCAGGCGGCCGATGTGGGTATTCCTCAGGGCTACCCCGACTACGTGCTGCACACCATGGTGCGCGTGGTGAAGAATGGCGAGGAAGTGAAGATCAGCAAGCGTGCCGGCTCCTATGTGACGCTGCGCGATCTGATCGAGTGGACCAGCAAGGATGCCGTGCGCTTCTTCCTGCTCAGCCGTAAGCCCGACACCGAATACACCTTCGACGTGGATCTGGCCGTGGCCCAGAACAACGATAACCCCGTGTACTACGTGCAATACGCCCATGCGCGTATCCAGTCGGTGCTGCGTGCCTGGCAAGAAGCCGGCGGCGCCGGCCTGCCGTCGCTCAAGGACGTGGACCTGTCGGCGCTGGAAGGCCCGCAAGCCCAGGCCCTGATGCTGCTGCTGGCCAAGTACCCCGAGATGCTGACGGCCGCTGCCGAAGGCAATGCTCCGCATGACGTGACGTTCTACCTGCGCGATCTGGCTTCCTGCTATCACAGCTACTACGATGCCGAACGCATCCTGGTGGATGATGAAAAGCTCAAGCTGGCCCGCCTGGCCTTGGTCGCAGCCACCGCTCAGGTGCTGCACAATGGTCTGGCTGTGCTGGGTGTCAGTGCACCCGAGCGCATGTAATCAAAGCGTCAAGCGGAAAGCCTTTAGCGACCTATGAAGAAGCAGCAACGCGGCGGCACCATCCTGGGACTGATTTTCGGCATGGTCATTGGCCTGGCAGCGGCTCTGGCCGTGGCCGTCTATGTGACCAAGGTGCCCGTTCCCTTTCTGAACAAGGGCGGTAACAACACGGATCGCGACGCCGTCGAGGCTGAGCGCAACAAGAACTGGGACCCGAACGCACCGCTGCAAAGCCGTGCGCCGCTACCGACTCCTGCTGTGCCGCCGGCTGCCGTGGAAACGCCTGCCGTGCCCGTAACGCCAAGCACGCCGGTGGCTCCGGTCACGGCCACAGGCACTGCTGCGCTGGACCCCGTGACCGGCAAGCCGGTCACGCCTGCCCAGCCCCATGTCGATCCCGCCAAGCCGGTCAAGCCGGCCACGGGTGATCCTCTGGGCGATCTGGTCAAGGAGCGCTCCGCTGCCGCCGAGAAGGCTGAAAAAGCCCGTGCCGACAAGGAAAAAGCAGCTGCCGTGGCGGCTACTGGCGGCGAGCCCGGCTTCAACTACTTTGTGCAGGCCGGTGCTTTCCGTGGCGAGAAGGAAGCCCAGGCGCAGCGCGCCAAGCTGGCCATGCTGGGCTGGGAAGCCCGGGTCAGCGAGCGTGAGCAAAACGGCATCACCGTGTTCCGTGTGCGCGTGGGTCCGTTCAACAAGCGCGATGAGGCCGAGCAGCTCAAGGGCAAGCTCGACGGCGCCGGTGTGGATTCCACCCTGGTTCGCGCCGCAAGGTAAAACATCTTTGAGGCCCAGGCTGTGCCGGGCTTGAGAGCTGGGTTGAACTTTTTATGGCTGATGGCCTCTGACACTGCAGACCTGATTTAGGAGTTGGTTTTGATGAAACGCCGCGAATTTTCTCTGGTTGCATCTGCTGCAGCCACTGGTGCTTTGACACTGGGTTCCTCTGCCACCTGGGCTCAGGCCGCAGGCTTCAAGGAAGGCAAGGACTACCTCAAGCTCAGCAAGCAAGCCCCTGTTAGCGCGCCCGCCGGCAAGGTCGAGGTGATCGAGTTCTTCTGGTATAGCTGCCCGCACTGCAATGTTTTCGAGCCCACGTTTGCGGCCTGGAAGAACGCAGCGCCTGCCGATGTGGTGGTCAACCGCGTGCCCGTGGCCTTCAATGCCTCTTTTGTGCCTCAGCAAAAGCTGTACTACACCCTGGAAGGCATGAATCTGCTGGGTACGCTGCACGCCAAGGCCTTCCACGCCATTCACGTGGAACGCAACCGTCTGGCCACCGATGACGCCATCTTCGAATGGGCCGGCAAGCAGGGCGTGGATGTGGCCAAGTTCAAGGAGATGTACAACTCCTTTACCGTCTCCAACCAGGTGCGCAAGGCCACCCAGCTGCAGCAGGCCTACGACGTGGAAGGCGTGCCTGCCATGGGCGTGGCCGGCAAGTACTACACGGATGGCACCAAGGCCGGCAACATGGAAAATGTGTTGCGCGTGGTCAATGCCCTGATCGTGTCCAGCCGCAAGGGCTGATACGGCGAGCGCAGCTTGTACATCCCAAAAGCCCGCCAGGTCTGCCTGAGCGGGCTTTTTCATACCCGTATGGCGAGGTTTTGATCCGGGCCAGTGTATGTTTGCGGCGGCGCCAAAAAGGGAATGACTACAATGTATGCAAGAAACGTGCCCTCCATGACCAAACGACTTCTCTCTTTCGTGCTGGCCTCGGCTTTTGCCGTATTGGCCGGCACGGCGCATGCCGAAAAGGCCGATAGCGCCAAGCCCATGAATATCGAGGCCGATGCATTGCGCCACGACGAGCTTCAGCAGACCAGCGTTTTCACCGGCAATGTGGTGATGACCAAGGGCACCATCGTGCTGCGCGGTACGCAGCTGGATGTACGCCAGGATGCCGAAGGCTTTCAGTACGGCGTGGTCAAGGCCGAGCCGGGCAAGCGTGCCTTCTTCCGCCAAAAACGCGACACCGAACCCGGTCAGCCCGATGAGTTCATTGAAGGCGAGGGCGAGGTCATCGAGTACGACGGCAAGGCCGATATCGTCAAATTCATTCGCCGTGGCGAGATGCGCCGCTACCGTGGCGGTCAGCTCAGCGACCAGGTCACGGGCTCGGTCATCGTCTACAACAACATCACCGACGTCTATACCGTCGACGGTCAAAAGACCAGCGGTGGCCTGCCCAGCTCCTCCGTGGGCCAGGGCGGTCGGGTGCGCGCCATCATGGCGCCCAAGGACGGCACGCCAGGCGCCCAGCCCAAGCCAGCCCAGCCCAAGGCCGAGCCCTTGCGCCAGAGCATGACGCTGGGCGGTGAGAAAGCCAGCGACAAGGCAGGTGACAAGAAATGAGCCGTGACAGCACCCTGCGCAGCGGCGAAGCGGACAGCCGCCTGGAGGCCAGGCATCTGGCCAAGTCCTATGGCAGCCGCAAGGTGGTCAAGGACGTGTCTTTGTCCGTGCAAAAAGGCGAGGTCGTCGGTCTGCTGGGCCCCAACGGCGCGGGCAAGACCACCTCGTTTTACATGATCGTGGGTCTGGTGCGCAGCGATGGCGGCGAGATCTTCATCGACGGCCATGCCGTGGGCAATATGCCGATTCACCAGCGCTCGCGCCTGGGACTGTCCTATCTGCCGCAGGAAGCCTCGATTTTCCGCAAGCTCAGCGTGGAAGAAAACGTCCGCGCCGTGCTGGAACTGCAAAAGGACGAGCAAGGCAAGCTGCTCTCCAAGGAAGAGATAGACAAGCGGCTGAACAATCTGCTCAAGGAATTGCGCGTGGAGCATCTGCGCCAGTCTCCGGCGCTGGCCCTGTCCGGGGGCGAACGCCGCCGGGTGGAAATCGCCCGCGCCCTGGCCACGCAGCCACGCTTCATTCTGCTCGATGAGCCGTTTGCCGGTATCGACCCCATCGCGGTGATCGAAATCCAGCGCATCATCGGCTTCTTGAAAGAGCGCGGCATTGGCGTGCTGATTACCGATCACAACGTGCGCGAAACCCTGGGTATCTGTGACCACGCCTTCATCATCAGCGACGGCCATGTACTGGCCGAAGGTACGCCAGAGCAGATCGTGGACAACGCCGATGTGCGCCGAGTCTACCTGGGTGAACACTTCCGCATGTGATGCGTGAGTTGACCACCGCGCTCCCCCGTTTCCTGTGGCTGCTGTCCCTGCATCGGGGGCATGCCGGGGTCGCTTGCACATCAAGGATGTTCAGTTGATGAAGCCGGGCCTGTCCTTACGCGTATCCCAGCATCTGTCGCTCACGCCGCAGCTGCAGCAGTCGATTCAGTTGCTGCAACTGTCCACGCTGGAGCTGGCGCAGGAAGTCGAACAGATGCTGGTGGACAACCCGTTTCTGGAGCGCGACGGCGACGACGTCGATGCGCCGATGGACGCTCCTTCTATGGAAGCGGCTGCCGCCGAATCCATGGGCACTTCAGATGGCTACTCATCTGAAACTGAATATTCATCAACACAAGCAGCTTCTGAAACCATAGCGGAAACGCCGACCACCGAAACCCCCGAGACGCTGGACTGGAGCGGCGACGGTGCCGACGGACAAGACGGGGAATGGGGGGGCGAATCCAGCAGCGAATGGGATGGCCCCTCCTCGTCCGGCAGCCGCAAAAGCGATGGCGACGAGGAAACCGACGCCATCGATCTGGCGCGCGAGCATGAAAGCCTGAGCGATTTTCTGCACCGCCAGGCGCTCAGCCTGCGCCTGAGTGCCGAGGACTGCGCGGCGCTGCGCTTTCTGATCGAATCGCTGAACGACGACGGTTATCTGGAAGAGCCTCTGGCCGATCTGGCCTACAGCCTGGCCGGTGACGACCTGGAAGAGCGCGAAGAGCTGGAGCAGCGCTTTGCCATGGCGCTAAAGTTGCTGCAAAGCCTGGAGCCCGTGGGCGTGGGTGCACGCGATCTGGCCGAATGCCTGCAACTGCAGCTGCGCGATCTGATTCGTCTGGCCGAAGATGAGGGCACGACAGCAAAGCACTGGGATGTGCTGCAACTGGCCCTGTCCATGTGCTGCCAGCCCATGGACTTGCTGGCGCGACGCGATATGCGCAAGCTCTCCAGCCTGTGCGGCGCGCGCGAGGAAGCTTTGCGCGAGGCCCTGGCCCTGATTGCGCGGCTGGAGCCGCGACCCGGCCGCCGCTTCGTGGATGTGGAGCGCCATATCGTGGTGCCCGATGTCATCGTGCGCCCGGTGCGTGTCGGCTCGGGCCGGATGGAGTTTTCCGTTCGCCTCAACACCGAAGTCATGCCGCGGCTCAAGGTGCATGACATTTATGCCGGCGTGCTGCGCCGCCACAAGAACAGCGAAGGCCATGCGGCACTGCAGCAGCGGCTGCAGGAAGCGCGCTGGTTTATCAAGAACATCCAGCAGCGCTTTGACACCATCTTGCGGGTGTCGGAAGCGATTGTGGAGCGGCAGAAAAACTTCTTTGTGCATGGCGAGCTGGCCATGCGCCCGCTGGTGCTGCGCGATATTGCCGATGCCCTGGGCCTGCATGAATCCACCATCAGCCGCGTAACCACGGCTAAGTACATGGCCACGCCCCAAGGCACGTTCGAGCTCAAGTACTTCTTCGGCTCGGGCCTGGGCACCGAGACCGGCGGCAGCGCCTCCAGCACGGCTGTGCGGGCGCTGATCAAGCAGTTTGTGGATGCGGAAGACACGAAAAAACCGCTGTCGGACGCCAAGCTGGCCGATATGCTCAAGGAGCAAGGCATTGAATGCGCCCGTCGCACCGTGGCCAAGTATCGCGAGCAGCTGAAGATCCCCACCACCACGTTGCGCAAGGCGCTGTAAGCCACGCCCAACAAAAAAGCCGCTGATGCCATGCTCAGCGGCTTTTTAATTTGGTGCGCAAAGCGCCTCAGGCGGCATCCATCAGTTCGGGATCAACCACCAGATGAATAGCGCCAGCACGGCAATCATCAGCCCAAATTTGAGGACCTTGTAGAAGGTCGGGTTCCAGCTGCGGAAGGCGCGGCGGTACTTGCCGGCGTAGAAGGAAATCTTGAAAAGCTTGCTGATCATGCCGCGGGGATCACCCTCGTTGTTGGGCGAGCTGGCGGCGGCCACCACATTCTTGCCCAGCCAGTGATTGAGCCACTGGGCAAAACCGTTGGTCATGGGGCGCTCCACATCACAAAACAGCACGATGCGATTGCCTTCCGAGCGGTTCTCGGCCCAGTGCATATAGGTCTCGTCGAAGATCACGCCCTCGCCCTCGCGCCAGCTGTAGGGCTGACCATCCACTTCGATCATGCAGCGGTCGTCATTGGGCGCCAGCACGGCCAGGTGGTAGCGCAGCGAGCCCGCATAGGGATCGCGGTGCAGATTGAGCTTGGCACCGGGCGGCAGCTCGGCAAACATGGCGGCCTTCACGCTGGGAATGGATTTGACCAGCGCCGTGGTCTTGGGGCACAGCTCCATGGCCGAGGGGTGGGCATCGCCATACCACTTCAGATAAAAGCGCTTCCAGCCGGTCTTGAAGAAGGAGTTGAAGCCTGCATCGTCATTGTTGGCGGCGGCCTTGATCTGCATGTTTTTCTGCAGATTGACGGCTTCTTCGCGGATTTCGCGCCAGTTGGCCTGCAGCGGCGCCAGCTCGGGGAAGGTGCTTGTGGGCAGATAAGGCGTGCGCGGCACCTTGCTGAACATCAGCATGAAGACGTTGAAGGGCGCGGTGAAGGTGGAATGATCAAACAATTGCTTCACCACCTTGTGACGCACCTTGCCGCGCAGGTGCATGTACAGCCCGCAACCGAAAAACAGCACTACCAATGCCAGGACGATGATTTTTGCCATGGCGGCAATTTTACCGGGGTGCTCCAGCAGAGGCCATGGCACAGGTCAAACAGCGTTTTTCTTGAGGGCTCTCAAAGTTGATAGCTGAAGGCGCTTTCTATTCAATGGCTTGAGTCGATATTGATGCCGATCTATTGGAGATAGGCCCGGCTTGGCGCCACCGGGCCGCTGGTCGACGGGAGAAATCGACGTCTAGACAGGCAGGGGATTATTCCTACCCCTATGCACAAAGCCTGAGCCTATAAAACAAGGACTCGGTTAAGGGATTGAGCGCTTGAGGTCTATTTGCGTGGGCGCGGGTTAATACCGATGGCAAACCTATAATCCGGCCCTTTTTTCCAAATTGATGGGCCTGAGGCCCGGGAGAGCGGTATGTTGCAACGTCGTCACGCAGTGGTTTCGGTCGGTCTGACAGCCTTGGCGCTGGCTGGCGTCTGGGCTCCGGCAGCTCAAGCCCAGGACAAACCCAAGGTGGCCTTGGTCATGAAGTCCCTGGCCAATGAGTTCTTCCGCACCATGGAAGACGGTGCCAAGGCGCACCAGAAAGCCCACGCAGGCGAGTACGTGCTGCTGAGCAACGGCATCAAGAACGAAACCGACACCGCCGCCCAGATCAAGATGGTCGAGCAGATGGTGGCCCAGAAGGTGGATGCGCTGGTGATTGCCCCGGCTGACTCCAAGGCCCTGGTGCCGGTGCTCAAGCAGGCGGTGGACAAGGGCGTGCGCGTGGTCAATATCGACAACCGCCTGGATGCCGCCGCCCTCAAGGAAAAAGGCCTGGTCATTCCTTTCGTAGGCCCCGACAACCGTGTGGGCGCCCGTCTGGTGGGCGAGTACCTGGCCAAGCAGCTCAAGGCTGGCGACAAGGTCGGCATCATCGAGGGCGTGTCCACCACCACCAATGCGCAGCAGCGCACGGCGGGTTTCAAGGATGCGATGACCGCAGCCAAGATGAACGTGGTGGGCGTGCAATCGGGCCAGTGGGAGATCGACAAGGGCAATACGGTGGCCGCCGGCATGCTGCGCGAAAACCCGGACCTGAAGGCTCTCCTGGCCGGTAATGACTCCATGGCCCTGGGCGCTGTGGCTGCCGTCAAGGCCGCCGGCAAGGCCGGCAAGGTGCTGGTGGTGGGCTACGACAACATTCGCGCCATTGCGCCCATGCTCAAGGATGGCCGTGTGCTGGCCACCGCAGACCAGTTTGCGGCCAAGCAAGCGGTTTTCGGCATTGAAGAAGCGCTGAAGGCCGTCAAGAACAAGACGCCGCAGGCCCAGATGCCTGCCGAAGTGAAAACGGACGTGGTGCTGGTGACCAAGTGATCGCTGCTGACAACCACCAGGGGCGGCGCGGCACGCCGGTGCTGACGCTGCAAGGCATGGGCAAGGACTATGGTCCAAGCACGGTGCTGGATGGCGTTTCCCTCGATCTGCGCGCTGGCGAATGTCTGGCGCTGACGGGAGAGAACGGCGCCGGCAAATCCACGCTGTCCAAAATGCTGTGCGGTCTGGTGACGCCCTCGCGCGGCATCATGCAGCTCGATGGTCGGGCGTTTGCGCCCAAATACCGTGCCGAGGCCGAAGCGCTTGGCGTGCGCATGGTGCTGCAGGAGCTGGGCATGGTGCCCACCCTGACCGTGGCCGAAAACCTGTTGCTCGATCGCCTGCCCCAGCGCTGGGGCTGGCTGGATCGCGATGCCCTGGCCAAGGCCGCCCATGCGCAGCTGGCCAAGATGGGCTTGCAGCATATCGATCCCTTCACGCCCGTGGGGCAGCTGGGCATAGGTATGCAGCAAATGGTGGAGATTGCCCGCAATCTGCGCGATGGCAACCGCGTGCTAGTGCTCGATGAGCCCACGGCCATGTTGACCGCCAAGGAAATCGAGCATCTGTTCGAACAGATCGATCTGATGAAGGCCCAGGGCGTGGCCCTGGTCTATGTGTCGCACCGCCTGGAAGAATTGCAGCGCGTGTCCGAGCGCGTGGCCGTGCTGCGCGACGGACGCCTGGTGGATGTGCTGCCCATGCAGGGCCTGAGCGAGCCCGAGCTGGTGGAGCGCATGGTGGGCCATGCCGTGGAGTCGCTGGATACCAAGCCGCGCCGCAAGGCCGGTTCGGTGCTGCTGCGGGCCCAGGGCTTGCGGCGCGGCAAGCTGGTGCAGGGCGTGGATGTGGAGCTGCGCGCTGGCGAAGTGCTGGGCGTGGCCGGGCTGGTGGGCGCAGGCCGTACCGAGCTGCTGCGCCTGCTGTATGGCGCCGACAAGGCCGACGCCGGCTCGATCGAGCTGACCGGCCAGGCCCAGGGCTTGTCCACCTGCTCCGTGAGTCCCAACTGGAACAGCCCCATGCAGGCTACCCGGGCCGGCATTGCGCTGGTCACGGAAGACCGCAAGGCACAAGGCCTGCTGCTGTCCCAGTCCATCCGGGTCAATACCTCGCTGAGCCATATGGGCTCGGTCTCCGGTGCGGGCTGGCTCAAACCGGCGGTGGAGTCGGATCTGGCCCGGCGCATGGTCAAGCGCCTGCGCATTCGCGCGCACAACGCCGAACAACCGGTAGGCACCTTGAGTGGCGGCAATCAGCAAAAAGTGATTTTTGCCCGCTGGCTGCACCGAGACTGCCCCATTGTGCTGCTGGACGAACCCACGCGCGGCGTGGACGTGGGTGCCCGGGCCGACCTGTATGCCGAGCTCGATGCCATGACGGCCCAGGGCAAGGCGCTGATGGTGGTGTCCAGCGATCTGCGCGAGCTGATGGAGCTGTGCGACCGCATCAGCGTCATGCATGACGGTCGCATTGTGGCCACTTTTGAGCGTGGTCAGTGGACGACCCAAGCCTTGCTGGAAGCCGCTTTTGGCGATGCGTCGCGCCCTGGCGAGTCCGTGAAAGAACAACTATGAATTCAAGCTCTTCGACTCCTGCCGCTTCGGTTCAGGAAACCAAGCCTGCGCGCAGCGCTCTGCGCCAGGAACTGGGCACTTATCTAGGCCTTTTTGTGGTGCTGGTGGCCATGGTGGCTTTGTTCGGCAGCCAGTCCGAATATTTCCTCACGCGTGAGACGTTGCTGTCCATCGCCAATGAAATTCCGGCCCTGGCCGTGATGGCCGTCGGCATGACTTTTGTGCTCATCATTGCGGGCATCGACCTGTCGGTGGGCTCCGTGCTGGCGCTGAGTGCGGCCGTGAGTGCGGCCGCCATCCTGCAATGGGGCATGGGCCCCTGGCCTGCGGCCGCTCTGGGTCTGCTGGTCGGCGTGCTGTGCGGTGCGGTGACCGGCGGTATCTCCGTGGCCTGGCAGCTGCCCAGCTTTATCGTGTCGCTGGGCATGCTGGAAGCCGTGCGCGGCGGTGCCTATCTGGTCACGGACTCGCGCACCCAGTACGTGGGCGATGCCATGGGTGCCCTGGCTGCCCCCTGGGTTGGCGGCCTGTCGGCGGCATTCTTTATTGCGCTGCTGGTGGTGGTCGTCGGGCAGCTGGTGCTCAGCCGCACAGTGTTCGGCCGCTATGTGGTGGGCATTGGTACCAATGAGGAAGCCATGCGCCTGGCCGGCGTGGACCCGCGTCCGGTGCGGATTGCGGTGTTTGCCCTCACCGGCTTGCTGGCGGCCTTGGCCGGCCTGATGCAATCGGCCCGCCTGGAAGCTGCCGACCCCAACGCCGGTGCCGGCATGGAGCTGCAGGTCATCGCCGCCGTGGTGATCGGCGGCACCAGCCTCATGGGCGGCCGCGGCTCGGTGATCAACACCTTTTTTGGCGTGCTCATCATTGCGGTGCTGGAAGCCGGTCTGGCCCAGATCGGCGCCAGCGAACCCAGCAAGCGCATCATTACGGGTGCCGTGATTGTGGTGGCCGTGATTGTCGATACCGTGCGTCAGCGCCGCGCAGCCCGCCATGCGTGAGTGCGGCATGACTTCCAGCCATCCTATGAACGCGACAACTACCTCTTCAGACCCAAAAACCGCACGCGTGGCGGTGGTGGGCAGCCTCAATATGGACGTGGTGCTGACGTTGGCCCGCGTTCCCGCAGCAGGCGAAACCGTCGCTGCCGATGATCTGAACTACCTGCCCGGCGGCAAAGGTGGCAATCAGGCCGTGGCCTGCGCCCGCCACGGCGCACAGGTCAGCCTGTTTGGCAGCGTGGGTGCCGATCACCATGGTCAGACCCTGAAGTCCGCCCTGCAGGCCGACGGTGTGAGTGTGGAGCATGTCAGCGAGCATGCCGGCGTTCCCACCGGTACCGCTGTCATCATGGTGGAGCCCGACGGGCAAAACCGCATCTGCGTGGTGCCTGGCGCCAATGCCGGGCTGGTGCTGCCCGAGGCGGCTTTGCAAGCGGTGCTGGCGCAGTCCGACTATCTGGTGCTGCAGTTCGAAACGCCTGTGGCGGTGGTGCAGCAGGCGCTGCAGGTCGCGCAAAAAGCAGGCTGCCCGGTGGTGCTCAATCCTTCGCCGGTGCGCGAGGTTCCCGATGCATGGTGGCCCTGGATTCACACCCTGGTCGTGAACGAGCACGAAGCGGCAGCCTTTACCGGAATGCCGATTGAGAGCCCGCAAGCGGCAGAGCAGGCCGCGCGCGCGTTGCTGGCGCGCGGCGTGCAGCAAGTGGTGGTCACTCTGGGCGCGCAAGGCGCGGTGGCGGTGGAGCAGGGCGCAGCCAGCTTTCACCCGGCTCCCGTGGTCTCCGTGGTCGATACCACGGCGGCCGGCGACACTTTTCTGGGCGCCATGGTCACCCGTCTGGCCGAAGGCAGCGCGCTGGCCGATGCCGTGCCCTGGGCCATACGCGCCGCCAGCCTGTGCATTGGCAAGGCCGGCGCCCAGCCTTCCATTCCCACGCGTGAACAGGTGCAGGCCTGAGGCCGCACGGTTGAGGAGTTCAGATGAAAAAAGCCTTGCTGTTGAACGCGCCCTTGACGGCCGTGATTGCTCGCATGGGCCATGGCGACCGATTGGTGATTGGCGATGCCGGCTTGCCGATTCCCGCAGGCGTGGAGCGCATCGATCTGGCCGTGAGTGCCGGCATTCCCGCAATCGCCGATGTGCTCAAGGCCGTGGCTGCCGAGATGCAGGTCGAGCGCGTGGTGCTGGCGCAGGAAACGCTGGATCGCAGCGATGTCATCCCCGGCTGGCTGCCTGCCGAGTGGGCGCAAAGCCTGGCCGAACCCGTGTCGCATGAAGAGTTCAAGCGCCAGTGCGCCACGGCGCGTGCCGTGGTGCGCACCGGTGAGTGCACCCCGTATGCCAATGTGATGCTGATTGCCGGCGTGACTTTCTAAAGCGACGTGTCAAGCATCAAATTCAGTAGCTTAAAGCGTATATCCAATGTTGGTTTGAGCCACTTTTCGATATATTTGTTGACTGCTAAAGAGCTTGAGCAAAAGTAGCCCGCCTCGCCCCGTGGCCGGGGCGTCTCGCGTATCCTTGGCGCCCTGCTATGAACCAATTGCATCTGTTTTTGCCCTGCGCCGCCGGCGTTGAGGGCTTTTTGGCCGACGAAGTCCATGCCATCACCGGCGCCACCGGGCAAGATTTGCTCGTGGGTCGCGGTGGCGTCATGTTGCGCGGCATGTGGCGCGACGCGCTGCTTCTGAATTTGCACAGCCGTCTGGCTCAGCGTGTGCTGATCGAGCTCTCGCACACCATGTACCGCAGCGAGAACGATCTGTACCGCGCTGCCAGCGAGGTGGCGTGGGAGATCTGGTTCTCGCCCAAGGAGACCTTCAAGATCGAAGTCACCTCCCAGCACAGCCCGCTGACCAGCCTGAACTTTGCTGCGCTCAAGGTCAAGGATGCGATTGCCGATCGCTTCCGCGAAAAGCGCCACGGCGTGCGCCCCAGCGTGGAAACCCACCATCCCGATGTGCGCGTGCACCTGCACCTGACCACGGACGGCGCCACCATCTACATCGACACCTCGGGCGAGGCGCTGTTCAAGCGCGGCTGGCGCGAGGACAAGGGCGATGCGCCACTCAAGGAAACCCTGGCTGCCGCCATGATTGCAGCCAGCGGCTGGAATCCGCATGGCGACAATCCTCAGCCGCTGTACGACCCCTGCTGCGGCAGCGGCACGGTGGTGATCGAGGCGGCGCAGATCGCGCGCAAGATTCCGGCCGGCATTCTGCGCCGTTTTGCGTTCGAGAAGCTGGTGCCGTTCCAGCGCCACGTCTGGGAAGCCATGCTGGACGAGGCCGAAAGCCAGATTCTGGCGGAAAGCCCGGTCGGTATTTACGGCTCGGATATCTCTTTCCGTATGGTCGATTTTGCCGAGCGCAATGCCGAACGTGCGGGCGTGGCCAAGACCGTCCAGCTGCGCGGTGGCGATGCGCTGCAGCGCATGCCGCCTTGCGATGAGCCCGGCATGATGCTGCTGAACCCGCCCTATGGCGAGCGGATTGCCGCTGCCGGTGTGGCCGGTCAGAAGGCGCAGGATCGCATGGAGGTGGTGGAGCGCGCAGGCCGCGAAACCGCGCAGACCGAAGACGGCGGCGAGTTCTTCAGCCAACTGGCCACGCACTGGAAGAAAAACTACAGCGGCTGGAGCGGCTTCATGCTGACGCCCGACCTCAAGCTGCCGGGCAAGATGCGTTTGAAGGAATCGCGCCGCACGCCGATGTGGAACGGTCCTATCGAATGCCGTCTGTTCCGCTTTGACATGATCAAGGGCGCGGTCAAACCCCGCAAGAATGCCCCAGGCTCGGCCGCCGAAGGCGACGCAGAGCAATGAAAATTGCTCCGCTGCGCTGGCCGTCTTGCAACGACGGCTACGAAGGCCCGTTGCCGCGTCCCGTGATACTGGATACCAATGTGGTGCTGGACATGCTGATCTTTGACGATCCGCACATCCCGCCCATCCGTGAATTGGTGGCCAGGGGCGAGCTGCGCTGGATTGCCGACGAAGCCCAGCGCATCGAGCTGGGTCGCGTGCTGCACTACAGCCAGATCGCTCCGCGCGTGAGCTTCTACGGCAAGACGCCCGAAGGCGTGATGGCAGCCTTTGACGCGGCCGTGGAATATGTGGCACCTGCGCCCAGAATCCGCTTTATCTGCACCGATCCCGACGATCAGCATTTCCTGGATCTGGCCAGCCAGCACCAGGCGCTCTTGGTCAGCAAGGACCGAGCCGTGCTCAAGCAGCGCAAGCGCGTGGCTACGCATTACGGTGCGACCGTGGGCAATATCGTGCTGCTGGAAGAGGCGGCAGCCGAGGCCTGCTGAAATACGGGTGACGGATTCGGTTTTTCAAGCAAAACCGGGCTGAAGCGCTGTTGAGTAAAGCGCTTTCAGCTATCAAACTGAAAGTGCAACTGTCGCGTGGCAACCACCCATGGCCCGCTCGGTAAAGCGGCTTGCCGCGGGCCTGCGCTAACATCCAGGCTTCTTTGATGCGGGGACGACCCCGCCGATTGCGGTGCAAGCTGCAAGCCCTCTTGCTGCCGGGACGACCTGGCCATCCATCTCTTCAGGAGTTAGTTATGGCTTGGGTTTATCTGTTGATCGCTGGCGTGCTGGAAGTGATCTGGGCCTTCACCATGAAGCAGTCCAATGGCTTTACCAATCTCAAATACAGCGCCATCACCATCGTGGCCATGATTGCCAGCTTTGGCCTGCTGTCGATCGCCATGCGCAGCCTGCCGCTGGGCACGGCCTATACCATCTGGACGGGTATCGGTGCCGTGGGTGCCTTTGCGGTGGGCATCACTGTGCTGGGCGAGCAGATCAGTGCCATGCGCATTGCGGCGGCGGTGCTGATCGTCAGCGGACTGGTGTTGATGAAATTGTCTGCAGGCGAATAAGTTGGTATTGCGCCGCGGCCGCACGACGGCGCGACAATAGCGGCATGACTTCCCACGCCACACCGAATAGCGGCCGCAAGGCGGCCTCCGCCGAGCAGCGTCTGCGCACGCTGGACAAGACCCGCATTGACGACACGCGCATCAAGATCGTGCGCCCGCTGCTCACGCCAGCGCTGCTGGAGGAGTGGCTGCCCATCACCGATGAGGCTTATCAGCTGGTGGAGTCCAGCCGCACGGCCATCTCGCGCGTGCTGCACGGACAGGACGACCGTCTGATCGTGGTGGTGGGGCCTTGCTCGATTCACGATCACGACCAGGCCATGGACTATGCGCGTCAGCTCAAGGTACAGGCCGATGCGCTCAAGGACGACTTGCTGATCGTGATGCGCGTCTACTTCGAGAAGCCGCGCACCACCGTGGGCTGGAAGGGCTATATCAACGACCCCTATCGCGATGGCAGCTTTGCCGTCAACGAAGGGCTGGAGCTGGCGCGCCGCCTGTTGCTGGATGTGCTGGAGCTGGGCCTGCCGGCGGGCACGGAGTTTCTGGACCTGCTCTCGCCCCAGTTCATCAGCGATCTGGTCAGCTGGGGTGCGATTGGTGCGCGCACCACCGAGAGCCAGAGCCATCGCCAGCTGGCCAGCGGCCTGTCCTGCCCCGTGGGCTTCAAGAACGGCACCGATGGTGGCGTGAAAGTGGCCAGCGATGCCATGCTGGCCGCCGAGTCCAGCCATGCTTTCATGGGCATGACCAAGATGGGGCAAAGCGCCATTTTCGAAACCCGCGGCAACCAGGATTGCCACATCATTTTGCGCGGCGGCAAGGCGCCCAATTACGACGCAGCCCATGTGCAATCGACCTGCGAGATGCTGGCCAAGGCCGGTTTGCGTGAGCAGGTGATGATTGATTTCTCGCACGCCAACAGCAGCAAGCAGCACCGCCGCCAGATCGATGTGGCGGCCGATGTGGCGGGCCAGATTGCGGCAGGCGATGCGCGCATCACCGGCGTGATGATCGAAAGCCATCTTCACGAAGGCCGCCAGGACATCGTGGAAGGCCAGGAGCTGCAATACGGTATCTCGCTGACGGATGCCTGCATCAGCATGGAGCAGACCGTGCCCGTGTTGCAGCAACTGGCCGCTGCCGTGCGTGCACGACGGGTACACGGCAGCTGAATCAGCAGCGCGTACCGCTGATGAAGCAAAGGCCTTGGCATTCATTCATGCCAAGGCCTTTTTTGCATGTGCACCAGCAGCTATTCATACAGGAGCGCTGCTTCAGTGCTTGATCTGGGTCGTGACCTTGGCGGCGGCTTTTTCCTCACGTTTTCTGCGGTTGAAGAACTGCTTCATATAGCGCACATCGCTGTCCGATAAATGCTTTTGCGCCTGGACGAACTGCTCCTGCTCCTCTTCGCGAATATGGTGCAGATACTCCTCGCGCAAGCCGGCAAAGCGGCGTAGCCAGCCCGGGCTGGCCATGTCGCGTGCTGCCAGATCTGCCAGCATGTCGTCGATTTGCTTGTGCTCGGCGACCGCATGGCGTGCGTCGTCGGTGGTCTTGGGATTGCGCATCACCGTGGACCACAGCGCCTGCTCCTCGGCGGCGGCATGGCCTTTGAGTTCCTTGACCAATTCCTTGAACAGTTTCTTTCGTTCGTCGGATTCACCGCGGGTGGCGGCAATCATGGCCAGCAGTGCCCGGTGCTGGTCATGGTCTTGCACCAGACGGCCAAAGATGTCGGGGTCGCCGCGAAATCGGGTCTGCGGCGTGCTGCCCAGCTGCACCGGCACCTCGGGAGCCACGGTTTTGGCCTTGGCAATGGAGTGGCGCTTGGCTTGGGCGGCGGGAATGATTTTGCCGACCGGCTTGCTGTGCCTGGTTTGGGTGGTGGGCATGGCGTCGTGCTTTCAATGGTGACTGTGTCACCGTTTTAGGCCGATGCGCCAGGCCTTGCTGTAGGCCATGCGCCCTCATGTGCGCCTGTCTGGCTACAGTTCCAGTGCAAGGCGCAGCATGTCCTTGTGCTGAACGCCGTGCTCCCACAGCTGTGTGGTGTAGTGCTTGAGGAAGAAATCGCGCTCCACGCTGCTCACGCGAAAGCCCGCGCGCTGGTAGAAGATCAGCTGGTCGCCAAACGTGCCCGTACCGACCTCCAGCCGGGTTGCACCTTGCTCGCGCACCCAGGCAATGCAGCGCTGCAGCAGGGCGGAGCCCACGCCATGGCCTTGCCAGGCTGTGGAGACGGCGATATTCATCAGCTCCCAGCACTGCGGCGCCTGCGCCGGCACCAGCACGGCAACGCCCACCAGCGTGCCCAGGCCGCTGGGTGTGAAATGCGCGGTCTGGCGTGCCGCAAAGCAGGTGGAGCCGCGCAGATAGCGCTTGACCTTTTCGCGCGAGGGATCGGCCAGCAGCAGCAGCGACCAAGGCGCTTCGTCCGGGTTCATAGGCATGACGCGCCAGGATGCCGGAGCGTTGGGGCCTGAGACGGCTGAACTCATATGCCATCCCTCCTGTCAGTGGCGTGAGCAGCGTTGGCCTGGCGGGCCTGGGCCTTGTCGGCCGGCAGCAGCAAACAGGCGTCGCAGCCGGGCTGGATGGCCGTATTTACGGGACGGCCCCAGCGCCTGGCCACCTGCTGCAAACCATGATCTCGCACCATCTCCACTTCCCGGGCGCATGCACAAAGAACGTGCGCGCTGCAATTTGTATTGTCAACAGCCTCTAGCGTAGCAGCCGGCGCAATGTCGCGGAGCAGGGTGGCTTTTTCGCCGGCCAAAGCGCCTGATTTTGCTGCAAAAACCACGCCATAGCGTCATGAATCCGCACCTTATTTTGCGTAACTCCCGGCTTTTTACCGCTGACAGGCGTCGTGGTGGAGATTGGCGCCAAACAGGTACTTGGCAAAATCAGACCTGTGGTTTATACTTAGCACCAAGGGTTAACACTTAGTCGTTTTCCCTGGTTTGACGGTGTTTGAGATGCCCGCCGTCCTTTGCTTGCAGTGCATCTCATGATTCAACAAAGAAAGTTCATCATGCGCCAAGCTCTCGAATCCCTGATCCAGTTCATCCAGGAAGCCCGCGAATTCCACCTGGAAGTCGCAAACCAGTAAGTCGCTTTCAGCGCAACAGAAACGGCCGCTTTTTCAAAGCGGCTTTTTTGTGCCCGTCATCCGCTGATCTGGGTGCTTAGCGCGCTGCCAGCAGGCCCTGGGATTCGATGAATGCCACTACTTCGTCCAGGCCGTCCAGGGTCTTGAGGTTGGTCATCACAAAGGGCTTGAGTCCCTTGGCCGTGGTGCGCATGCGCACGGTGTCGCTGCGCATGATGTCCAGATTGGCGCCCACATAAGGAGCCAGATCGGTCTTGTTGATGACGAACAGATCGCTCTTGGTGATGCCGGGGCCGCCCTTGCGCGGGATTTTCTCGCCGGCCGCCACATCGATCACGTAAATCGTCAGGTCCGACAGCTCCGGGCTGAAGGTCGCGGCCAGGTTGTCGCCGCCCGATTCGATGAACACGATATCGGCATCGGGGAACTGGCCCAGCATGCGGTCGATGGCTTCCAGATTGATGGAAGCATCTTCGCGGATGGCGGTGTGCGGGCAGCCGCCGGTCTCCACGCCCATGATGCGTTCGGCAGGCAGGGCGCCGCTGACGGTGAGCAGGCGCTGGTCCTCCTTGGTGTAGATGTCGTTGGTGATGGCGATCAAGTCCCATTTGTCGCGCATGGCCTTGCACAGCATTTCAAGAATGGTGGTCTTGCCCGAGCCCACGGGGCCGCCTATGCCCACGCGCAGCGGTGGCAGCTGTTTGCTGCGGTTGGGGATATGGTGCAGTGCGGAAGTGCTCATGATCTAAACAGGCGTGAATACTGGTGTTCATGCTGGGCCGAAAGTATGGCCAGCATGGGCGAGAAAGCCTGGCGTGTGCTGTCGGTCAGAGACTGCGCATGCGCCACGGCGGCGGGAATTTCCTGGGCCAGTTGCGCCAGAATGCGCTGGCCTGCGTTCTGGCCCAGCGGCACGGCCTTGATGGCGGCCTGCACCATGTTTTCGGCCCAGCCAAAAGCATAGGCCAGCAGCGCTTCTTGTACGGGTGCCTGGGCATAGGTCGCCGCCAGTGCAAAAGCGATGGGATAGCTTGGCGTTCGCTGCGAGAGCGCGGCCAGCTGGCCGATCTGCGCACTGCGTTCGGCATCGGCCGCATGCTGGTTGCGCAGCCAGTCGCTCAGCGATTTGCCCATTTGCTCGGTCTGCAAGCGCAGCTCGCTGGTCTCTCGGGTGCTGAGCACCCAGTCGTTGAGCTGTTCCACCCGCGCCAGGTCCCGGTTTTGCCAGGCCGGTAGCGCCTGGGCAATGGCCGCCATGTCGCTGCGCGACTGCGCCAGATGCAGCTGCTGCAGCAGCCAGGTGGATGCTTCTTTTTCGGTAGTAACCAGCGCAGCATTGATGGCCGCTTCAAGCACTTCGGAGTAAGAAAATCCGCCAATCGGCAGCGCGGGCGAAGCCAGCCACATCAGCTGCAGAAAGCTGTGCGGCGTCAGCCCGGCTGCAGCGTCAGTGTGCATGGCCGCAGTCGTGGCCGTGGGCATGGCTGTGGTGATGGTGGCTGTGGCCGTCATTGGTCACATGGCCGCCATAGGCGCCGCCTTCGGGCTCGAACGGCAGATCGGTTTCGATCACCGTCATATGCATGCTGCGCAACATGTCGGCCAGCACATGATCGGGTTCAATCTTCAGGTGATCGGGCTGCAGCTCGATGGGCACATGGCGGTTGCCCAGATGGTAGGCGGCGCGCATCAGATCGAAGGGCGAGCCATGCTCTTTGCAGGCCGTGATCTGCAGCACTTTTTGCGGTGCGGCGATCACGCGGATCAGCGAGCCGTCTTCGGCCACCAGTACATCACCGCCGCGCACGGCCTGGCCGCGCGGCAGAAAAATCGCCAGTGCGCGGCCCAGGCTGTCGTTGGCGGCGAAGCGGCTTTTCTGGCGCACGTCCCAGTCCAGCTCTATGGTGGCCGCGCGCTTGAGCAGCACGGCAGACAGTCCCTGGCCTTGAGGCAATAGTTTGTTGGCAGTCAGCATGGTGAATGAGGGATCAGAATAAGAGAGGTAGCGCCCAGGCTGGCGCGCATGTTGCATGTGTTGCTCATATACCTAAGCTGGATGATGCTAGCCCTATGACAACTTCTCTGGAAGCTTTTGCAGAAATGGATTCCCCGACTTCTTCGTCCGGCGCTGCGAGCGGCTGGCAGGCCTGTGGCGCGACCTGCGTGGCGGTCTACGGTACCTTGCGTGCCGGTGGTGTCAATGACATTGCCAAACTCCGCCCCGGCATCGCCTGCCTGGGAAGAACCCGCTTGAGCGGAACTTTGCACGACCTGGGCTGGTACCCGGGCCTGAGGCTTGAAGGCACGCAGACCGTGCTGGCCGAGGTCTACCCCATGGACGAGGCACTGGAGCAGGCGATGGACCGTATCGAAGGCCTGTGGCCCGAGGATCTGGGCGAATACACCAAGCGTATTCTGAGCTTGCCGGTGATGCTGACCCATGGCGGGCAGCAGACCATGATGCTGCTGGTCTATGAAGCCCTGTCGGCCACCGTGCACGGTGCGCCCGTGATTGCCGCCAGTGACTGGATTGAGTGGTTCAAAAGCCAGGGCGGCCAGCATCCGGGCACCGCGTTTGAGCTCAACTCGGCGCCGGGCAAGACTTAGCGCGGCGTTATCAGATGGCACGGCTCATGAAGCAGCTGTTGGGGTCTGGCTGATAGCTGCCAAAAGGCTCGCAGGGCAGAAAGCCGTTGCGAGCGTAGAGACGACGAGCCGGGGCGAAAAAATCTTCCGTGCCCGTCTCCAGGCTGATGCGCTGGCCGCCGCCCTGCTGGGCCTGTACCAGCACAAAATCCAGCAGCTGCTGTGCTGCACCCGTGCCTCTATGCGCCGCATCCACACGCATGCTCTTGAGTTCAAGATGGTTGCTATCGAGCTGCTTGAGGGCGCAGCTGCCGACCAGCTTGTCGCCGGACCAGGCCGTCCAGAAGCGGATATCGGGCTGGCGCAACTGCTCTACATCCAGAGCGTGCACGCTCTCGGGCGGCGAGATGCGATACATATCGTCCAGATGGGCCTGCAGCAAGGCGAGCACGCGCGGGTCGCTGGCAGGGTCGAGTGCAAATCGCAAGAGAGTCATGCTGTGCTTCAGAACAGAAAGTAGCGCTGGGCCATGGGCAGGCTGTGGGCAGGCTCGCAGGTCAGCAAATCGCCGTTGGCGCGCACGGCATAGGTCTGGGCATCTACCTCCATATGCGGTGCCAGGTCATTGTGAATCATGTGCTGCTTTTGCACACCGCGTATGCCTTTGACGGCAGATAGCGGCTTTTGCAGGCCGAAACGCTGACCTATGCCCGCAGCCAAGCCGGCCTGCGAGACAAAGGTCAGCGAGGTCCTGGCCAGGGCCCCGCCATAGGCGCCAAACATGGGACGGTAATGCACGGGCTGGGGCGTGGGAATGGAGGCGTTCGGGTCGCCCATGGCCGCCATGGCGATGAAGCCGCCTTTCAAGATGCAGGTGGGTTTGACGCCAAAGAAGGCCGGTTTCCAGATCACGATATCGGCCCATTTGCCCACTTCCAGGCTGCCCACCTCGTGGCTGATTCCGTGGGCAATCGCAGGATTGATGGTGTATTTGGCGATATAGCGCTTGATACGGAAGTTGTCGTGGCGCTCGCTGTCTCCCGTCAGTTGGCCGCGTTGCTGCTTCATCTTGTGCGCCGTCTGCCAGGTGCGCAAAATCACTTCGCCCACGCGGCCCATGGCCTGGCTGTCGGAGCTGAACATGCTGATGGCGCCGATGTCGTGCAGTATGTCCTCGGCCGCAATCGTTTCCTTGCGGATGCGGCTTTCGGCAAAAGCCAGATCTTCGGCAATGCCGGCATTCAGGTGGTGGCAGACCATGAGCATGTCCACATGCTCGTCCAGCGTGTTGATGGTGTAGGGTCGGGTGGGGTTGGTGGACGAGGGCAGGACATTGGCTTCGCCCACCACTTTCAAGATGTCGGGCGCATGGCCGCCGCCCGCGCCTTCGGTGTGGAAGGTGTGGATGGTGCGCCCTTTGAAGGCGGCCACCGTGTCTTCCACAAAGCCGGATTCGTTGAGCGTGTCGGTGTGAATCGCCACCTGGGTATCGGTCTCTTCAGCCACCGTCAGGCAGTTGTCTATGGCGGCCGGCGTGCTGCCCCAGTCCTCGTGCAGTTTCAAACCAATCGCGCCGGCGCTGATCTGCTCATGCAGGCCTTGCGGCAGGCTGGCATTGCCCTTGCCCAGAAAGCCGAGATTCATGGGGAAGGCATCGGCTGCCTGCAGCATGCGCTCCATATTCCAGGGGCCGGGCGTGCAGGTGGTGGCAAAGGTGCCGGTGGCAGGACCCGTGCCGCCGCCAATCATGGTGGTCACCCCGCTGGTCAGCGCCTCTTCGATCTGCTGCGGAGCGATGAAGTGGATATGGGTATCGATGCCGCCGGCCGTGACCAGCTTGCCTTCGCAGCTGATGATTTCGGTGCCGGGGCCGATGATGATGTCCACGCCGGGCTGGGTGTCGGGATTGCCGGCCTTGCCTATGGCCGCAATGCGCCCGTCTTTCAAGCCGATATCGGCCTTGACTATGCCCCAGTGGTCGATGATCAGCGCATTGGTCAGCACCGTGTCCATGGCGCCTTGTTCGCGGCTGCGCTGGCTTTGCGCCATGCCGTCGCGTATGGTTTTGCCGCCGCCAAATTTCACCTCTTCGCCGTAGCCGCCGGCGGCCAGGGTGAAGTCTTTTTCCACTTCAATGATCAGATCCGTGTCGGCCAGGCGCACGCGGTCGCCCACCGTGGGGCCAAAGGTTTCGGCATAGGCACGTCGGTCCATGGTGGCCATTACAAATCTCCCATCACCAGGCCGCGAAAGCCGTAGATTTTTCTGTCGCCGGCCAGGTCTACCAGCTCGACGGTACGTTGCTGGCCGGGCTCGAAACGCACGGCCATGCCGCTGGCAATATTCAGGCGCATGCCGTGGGCTTGCGCACGATCGAATTGCAGGCCCGCATTGGTCTCGGCAAAGTGGTAGTGCGAGCCGACCTGAATCGGTCGGTCGCTGGTGTTCTGCACCACCAGGGTGAGCGTGCGGCGGCCGGAGTTGAGTTCGTGCGCGCCGTCATCCAGCAAATATTCTCCGGGGATCATGGCTGCTCCTTTGCGTCAGGCCAGGCGCGTCAGCATGAAGACGCCCAATGCCGCCGTGGCTGCGCCGCCCAGGCTGGCCAACCACCGGTGGCGCTGCAGCAGGGCCTGACCCAGCACCATGCCGCAGACATGCAGCAGCGCCGATCCAAGCGCCATGCCTGCCAGCGCACCCACGGCCGCCATGCCGGTATCTGCTGCCAGCTCATAGCCATGGGCCGCACCATGGAAGAAGGCAAACATGCCCGCCAGCCCCGCGGCCGCACCCCAGGCCATTTTTTTCTGCACCGCAAGCAGCAGCCCCAGCACCAGAACTGAGGCGGCAATCATGGGTTCCACGCCGGGCACCCAGAGGCCGGCGAAGCCTGCCAGCGCACCGGCTACCAACAGCGCCACAAAAGCGAGTGGTGCGCGCCAGGCCGGAGTGACCGTCAGCGCGCTCCAGGCACCCACGGCCAGCATGGCTGCCAGGTGATCGGCGCCGGTAAACGGGTGGGCCAGGGCGTGGCTGAAGCTGTCGAGAAAATGGTGGTGACCGCCGCCATCGGCGCCCACATGGGCCATGGCGGACAGGGGAAGAGCCGCTGCAGCGGTGGCCGTAGAGAGAATGATGTTCTTGAATTTCATAGCTTTCTGCGCTTTATGGGTAAGGGCTTGAGGGCTAAAAGACTTGAGATCTGGCGAGAACCGCATTCAGGCAATCGGCTCGTGCACGGTGACGAGCTTGGTGCCATCGGGAAAGGTCGCCTCGATCTGTATGTCGGGAATCATCTCGGCAATGCCGTCCATCACATCGCCGCGCGTGAGGACGGTGCGGCCCTCGCTCATCAGCTGGGCCACGGTCTTGCCGTCGCGGGCTCCCTCCATCACATAGGCGCTGATCAGGGCCACGGCCTCGGGGTAGTTGAGCTTGAGACCGCGCGCCATGCGGCGCTCGGCCAGCAGGGCAGCGGTGAAGATCAGCAGCTTGTCTTTTTCGCGAGGCGTCAATTCCATATCGTTGCACTCAAAGCAGGGCTAGTCAGCTCGCGCGGTCGACGGCGTCGACAGAACGCGCGGTGTGATTCCATATGGGCTCCATGAAGCAAGTGCTATGCCAAAGCGGTGCGTTGGCGCAGCTGTTTCGGGGTCACAAGGCTCGGTACTTGCACTGCATTGGGGCGGTTTGGCGTGTTTGTGCACCAAAACTTTTCAGTGTGCGCAGTCTCGGTGCGTTTTTCTGCGGGGTACGAGCTGAATCGGTGCATTGCGTGGCACAAAGCTTGCGTTTGCAGTGGCATGAGAACCCAAAGGATTCCAACGAACAATGCGCAGCGCAAGGCTGCTTCACCCCGGTATGCAGCGCTGGCCATGGCCTGTTTTTCGCTGATGCATGGCCATCTGCGGGCACAGCAGGCAGAGGTCCGTCTGGCCGAGGTGCAGGTCAAGGGCCAGGTGCTGGATGCCGTGCAGCCTGCCTTTTCGGTGACCGAGTTGGGGCGCGACGAATTGCGCGAGCAGCCAAGGCCGGAAGTCGAGACGCTATGGAACAAGGTGCCCGGCATGCATGTGAACCACTATCACCTGAGCGGCGTGGCCAATGGGCTGGTGCTGCGCGGCTTTGGCGGCGGTGGTCATGGTGGCGATGTGGCCGCCACGCTGGATGGAATTCCTCTTAATGAAGCCACTTCACATGCCGATGGCTACTTCGATCTGAATGTGGTGGTACCGCTGGAGCTGGACAAGATCAATGTCTATCGCGGCCCGGTATCGGTGCTGCAGGGCAATTACAACCGCGCCGGGCTGGTGGAGCTGCGCACGCGTCGCAGCGGCAGCTATGCCGATCTGGAACTCAGCGCCGGCTCGCACGGCCTGCTGGATACGCAGGCCGCGCTGGGGCGTGAACTGCAGGGCGGCGATCAGCTCAACCTGGCGGCCCAGCATTCGCGCGGCGATGGGGGGCGGCCCAGCTCGGGCTTTGAGCGCAGCACCCTCAGCGGTCACTGGAAGCACCAGGTGCATGAAAAGCTGGACATTTCTCTGTCCGGTCGCTGGCATGAGGCGCGCGGGGATTCGCCCGGTTATCTGACCGAGGCGCAGTGGCGGCAGGATCGGCAGGGCAAGGACGCGCATGTGGTCGGCGATGGCGCCAACAAGCACTTTGGCACGCTGCGGCTGGACGCGCAGTACGCGCTGGATGCAGACATGCGACTACTGGGTTTTGTCTACGGCACGCAGCAGGACTTTGTGCGCTGGTTCACCCGCCCGCGCAGCGCCACCTGGATGCAGCGCGAGGAGCGTTATGAGCGCAGCGTGCTGGGCGCGGGCCTGAATTTGAATGGCAAAAGCCAGCTGGCCGCGCGCGAATTGAACTGGATGCTGGGGCTGGAGCAGGTGCGCGAGTCGACTGACTACGGCTACTGGGATGGCTTGGTGAACCGCCAGCGCACGGCTGCTGCGTTGGACGATCGCAATACGCGGCTGAACAACACGGCGCTGTACGGACAAGGCAGCTGGCAGGCGACAGGCTGGCTGCAGACCACGGCCGCGCTGCGCTGGGATCATTTTGACGGCAGCTGCCGCCTGCTGGGGACAGAGACCGGCAGCGATGAATGCAGCCGCATGCAGGGCCGCAGCCACGCCAGTCCCAAGCTGGGCGCGCTGGCGCAGCTCAATCCGCAGACAGCGATACGTGCCAGCTGGTCGCAGGGCTTTGCCCTGGCCAGCGACTTTGCCAAATACGCGCTGCGCAACAGCGAGCTGAGTGCCAATGTCTTTCGCCAGACCGAGCTGGGCGTGCAGTGGAAGCCGTCGGGACAGTGGCTGATTGACGCAGCGCTGTACCGCATCACGTCCAGCAACGAGATTCGCAACACCGCGCCCGGTGAATATGAAAACCTGGGTGCCACGGTGCGCAAGGGCGCCGAGCTGCAGCTGCACTGGCTGCCCAGTCGTGCCTGGCATGTGGAATGGGCCTATGGCTTCAACCGTTCCAAAGTCACGCACAACGCCGATGCCGCTTTGCTGGGCCAGCGCGTGGTGAGCGTGCCGCAGTCCACCAGCACCCTGCATGCGCGCTGGATGCCCAGTCCCGATGTCACCGTGCATGGCGTGCTGCGCCATGTGGGCCGGGCCCCCATCAATGGGGCGAATACCGAATGGGCCAGCAGCTATCACTGGCTGGATCTGGGTCTGCAATACCGCCTGCCTGTCAGTGTGGCCCGCAATGCCAGTCTGAACCTGTGGCTGCGCAATGCGGCCAACGCCCAATACGCCAGCACCACCACCATCATCGGCGGTCAGCGTCTGGTGGCACCCGGTGCACCGCGCAGCCTGCAGCTGGGTTTGCAGTTTTCACTATGATTTTTGGAGTTTTCATGTCTCAGCCATCAACCCGTAAAAGCGGGATTGCGCGCATTCTCTGCACGACCGCTACGGCCTGGCTGCTCTGTGCCAATCCGGTATATGCCCATAACGTCTGGCTGGAGCCCGATGCCCAGGGCGGCTACGTCATGCAGTTTGGCGGCCATGAGGGCAAGACCGAAACCTTCGACCCCGCCAAGCTGCAGCGCGTGCATGCCTATGACCTGCGTGGGCGCGAGGTGAGCTGCGATGTGCAGAGCGTGCGTGGCGGGATTCGCGTCAAACCCGATGCCAAGACCGCCCTGATTGCGGTGGAGCTGGACAACGGTTATTTCAGCAGTGCCAAGCCCGAGGGCGACATGCTGCCTTTGTCCATGGACAAGAACCCCGGCGCTGTGCGTGGCGTGCATGCGCGCAAGTTCCACAAGACCGTGGTGCAGTGGGGGGCGGTGCTACAAAAGCCGTTGGCCCAGGATTTTGAAATCGTGCCTTTGCAAGGCCGGTCGCCACATGCGGGGCAGCCGTTTCAGGTGCAAGTGTTGCTGCATGGAAAGCCCAAGGCCGGCGTTCGTGTGAGCTGGGGCGAACATGGATCGCCCACCTTTACCGATGTCCAGGGCAAAGCCCAGATGACGCCGACCCGGGGCAACAACAGCTTGCAAGCCATATGGCGCGAGCCCATCCAGGGCGATGTGAGGACCACGCAACGCAGCTACGAATATTTGCTGCGCTTTACGGTGCATTGAGTGTTTGTGGTGCATGGCTCACCACAACGGTGCTGCATGTGGTGCAAAGGCCGTGTATCGATCGATCTTGGTGCATGTCGGCGCGATAGACCGGCGTAATCACCATCGCGGCGGCCATCAAGCGCGCGTGGCACACCTCTTGCTAAGTGCATTGCATACGACAAGCCCTCTGCTTGCCGTAACCCATCCGAATCACTGATGCACAAGGGGTTGATCACCATGTTCAAGCGTAGAACTGCCATGAAAACTTTGGCTGCCGCCGCAGCCGTCGCCGGTCTGGGTCTGACGGGCTTGAGCGCCCAGGCTGCCGACACCATCAAGGTCGGCGTGCTGCACAGCCTCTCCGGAACCATGGCGATCTCGGAGACGGTGCTCAAGGACACGGTGCTGATGGCGATTGAGGACATCAACGCCAAAGGCGGCGTGCTGGGCAAGAAGCTGGAAGCCGTGGTGGTCGATCCCGCCTCCAACTGGCCGCTGTTTGCAGAGAAGGCCAAGCAGCTGATCACGCAGGACAAGGTGGCCGTGGTCTTTGGCTGCTGGACCAGCGTCTCGCGCAAGTCGGTGCTGCCGGTGTTCGAGCAGAACAACGGCCTGCTGTTCTACCCCGTGCAGTACGAGGGTGAGGAACTCTCCAAGAATGTGTTCTACACCGGCGCTGCGCCCAACCAGCAAGCCATTCCAGCCGTTGAATATCTGATGAGCAAGGAGGGCGGTGGCGCCAAGCGCTTTGTGCTGCTGGGTACCGACTATGTGTACCCGCGCACCACCAACAAGATTTTGCGTGCCTTCCTCAAGTCCAAGGGCGTGAAGGATTCCGACATCATGGAAACCTATACGCCCTTCGGTCACAGCGATTACCAGACCATCGTGGCCGATGTGAAGAAGTTCTCCACCGGCGGCAAGACGGCGGTGATTTCCACCATCAATGGCGACTCCAACGTGCCCTTCTACAAAGAGCTGGGCAATGCCGGCCTCAAGGCCAAAGATGTACCGGTGGTGGCCTTCAGCGTGGGCGAGGAAGAGCTGCGCGGCGTGGATACCAAGCCCCTGGTCGGCCACCTGGCGGCATGGAACTATTTCATGAGCGTGAAGAACCCCACCAACACGGCTTTCATCAAGCAGTGGGGCGACTATGCCAAGGCCAAGAACATCGCTGGCCACAAGGACAAGCCCCTGACCAACGACCCCATGGAAGCCACCTGGGTCGGCATCCATATGTGGAAGCAGGCCGTGGAAAAAGCCAAGAGCACCGACACCGACAAGGTGATCGCCGCGATGGCCGGCCAGACCTTTGTTGCGCCCGACGGCTTTACCGTGAAGATGGATGAGAAAAACCACCATCTGCACAAGCCGGTGATGGTGGGCGAGATCAAGGCCGACGGCCAGTTCAGCGTGGTGTGGAAGACCAAGGGCCCGGTCAAGGCCCAGCCGTGGAGTCCCTTCATCGCAGGCAATGACAAGAAGAAGGACGAGCCCAACGGCAAGAGCTCCTGATTCTTGAAAGCAGCGGGAGAGGTCTGGTGGGCTCTCCCGCTCTTAAAGCAATAGCTGAATGCGCTTGATGAATGAGCGCAGCGAACGGATTTCATCATGAACTACTTGCACAAGCCGTGGCGGATGGCTGCGATGGCCGGCTTGGTCAGCCTGGCTGCGCTGCTCAGCGCTCCCAGTCATGCACTGACCTCAGAACAGGCTTATGCCATGGCGGCAGCAGAGGATGCGGAGCAACGCGTGGCCGCCATCAATCAGGCCGTGCTGGCCCCCGATGCACTCAGCGATGGCGGCAGGCTTGCGGCCTATCTTGCGGCACTTGGCAATGACCAGGTGCAACTGGCCGGTGGCAAGGCCTATGTGGTGAGCGGCGAGGCCGCCACCGACCCCAGCAGCGGCACCGCCGCCACGCTGCCGGCCGATGCGCAAGAAGTCGTCAACAACAACTACATGCGTAGCGTGATCGACACCGCGCAGGCTGCGCTGGCGCTGCAAAGCGGCGATGTGCTGCAACGCCGATCGGCCGCCGAAAAGCTGGCAGCAGAACCCGACGCGGATCGTCTGCCGCTGATTGAAAAAGCGCTGGCGGCGGAGAAGGACGAGCAGGTCAAAACCCTGCTGCAGCGGGCAAAGGCCGCCAGCTTGCTGGGCAGCGACGACGCGCAGCAGCGCCTGCGGGCGGTGGAGCAGTTGTCACACCAGCAGACACCCGAGACGCAGCTGTTGTTGAACCAGCGGCTTTCTGACGAGACCGATCCTGTGGTGCAAAAAGCCATCAAGGCCGCGCTATCGGGTATTGCCGAATCGCTGAGCTGGGGCGACAGGCTGGGCGCTGTCTTCAGCGGCATCAGTCTGGGTTCCGTGCTGCTGTTGGCCGCGCTGGGCCTGGCCATCACCTACGGGCTGATGGGCGTCATCAATATGGCGCATGGCGAGCTGATCATGATCGGCGCCTATGCCACTTATCTGGTGCAAGTCGCATTCCAGCACTGGGTGCCCGAAGCGGCTTTTGGCTGGTATCTGGTGGTTTCCATTCCCGTGGCCTTTCTGGCATCGGCCTTGGTGGGGGCGATTCTGGAGCGTGGCGTGATCCGTTTTCTCTATGGTCGCCCGCTGGAGACGCTGTTGGCCACCTTCGGTATCAGTCTGGTGTTGCAGCAGACCGTGCGCAGCCTGTTTGGCGCGCAGAACGTGGGTGTGGAAAATCCCGCCTGGATGAGCGGCGGCATTGCGCTGCTGCCCAATCTCACGCTGCCTTACAACCGCATTGCCATCATCGTGTTTGCCTTTGCCGTGCTGGCTGCCGTGGCCTTTTTGATTGCCAGAACGCGACTGGGCCTGTTTGTGCGCGGCGTCACGCAAAACCGGGCCATGGCGTCCTGCGTAGGCGTGAACACTGCACGGACCGACACCTATGCGTTTGCTCTGGGCTCGGGCATAGCCGGCCTGGCCGGTTGCGCCTTGAGTCAGATCGGCAATGTGGGCCCGGACCTGGGTCAGAACTACATCGTGGACAGCTTTCTGGTGGTGGTACTGGGCGGCGTGGGGCAACTGGCCGGCACCGTCTATGCGGCTCTGGGCCTGGGCGTGCTCAGCAAGCTGCTCGAAGGCTGGACCGGTGCCGTGCTGGCCAAGATTGCCGTGCTGCTGTTCATCGTGGTTTTCATCCAAAAGCGTCCGCAAGGCATCTTCGCCTTGAAGGGCCGCAGTGCCGAGGCATGACATGACTGCTGCAAATTCAATGGCTCCAACTCTTCCGCTCCCCGCGCCGGAACCTCTGCTCAGCCGCAAGGGCTGGACGGCTTTTCTGGTCGCACTGATCGTCATCTGCGCCGTGGCTCCGGTGCTCAATCTGTGGGTGCCAGAAGGCAGCGCTCTACACCTCTCGGACTATATGGTGGGCCTGCTGGGCAAGTTCATGTGCTATGCGATTTGCGCGCTGGCCATCGATCTGATCTGGGGCTATACCGGCATTCTGAGTCTGGGCCACGGCCTGTTCTTTGCGCTGGGCGGCTATGTGATGGGCATGTATCTGATGCGAGAAGCTGCAGGCCCCGATGCGCTGCCGGCCTTCATGGGCTTTCTGGACTGGAAGACGTTGCCCTGGCATTGGGCACTGTCGGGCAGCTTTGCGGCCACCGTGCTACTGGTGTTTCTGGTGCCGGGCCTGATTGGAGGACTGTTTGGTTACTTCGCTTTTCGCTCGCGCATCAAGGGCGTGTATTTCTCCATCATCACGCAGGCGCTGACCTATGCGGCCATGCTGCTGTTCTTTCGCAACGAGACCGGCTTTGGCGGCAACAACGGCTTTACCGGCTTCAAAAGCCTGCTGGGATTTTCGCTGACTTCACAGCGCATCCAAGTGCTGCTGTTTGCACTGTCCGGGCTGGCGCTGCTGGGCTGTTTTCTGTTCTCGCGCTGGCTGGTGCGCAGCAAATACGGCCGCGTGTTGCAAGCCGTGCGCGATGCCGAAACCCGCACCATGTTCTGCGGCTACAACCCGCTGCCTTACAAGCTGTCGATCTGGGTCATCTCGGCCATGATGTGCGGCCTGGCCGGCGCGCTCTACGTGCCGCAGGTGGGCATCATCAACCCCAGCGAAATGAGCGTGGGCAACTCCATCGAAATGGCGGTGTGGACGGCCGTGGGCGGCCGTGCTTCCCTGGTCGGCCCCATCATCGGCGCGTTCGCCGTCAACGGCGGAAAAAGCTGGCTGACCGTAGCGGCTCCAGAGTACTGGCTGTATGTGCTGGGCGCGCTGTTCATCGTGGTGACGCTGTTCATGCCTGGTGGGCTGATTCGCCTGCCGCAACAGCTCAGGCAGTGGCGCGAAAAGCGCAGGGCGCAGGCTCAGGGATCGGCTGAAATCCGGTCGCCATCTCAGACGCCAGCGCAGCCGCAGGCTGCAGCCACAGAAGCCTCTGTTCCATTGAATCAAGGAGCCCGCGCATGACGCCCGATCTGATGCAGGAAGGCGCAGAGCGCCTGGCCGATTACCAGGCCCGGCAGCAGGCCGTGTTCGCCACGGAATCCGGTGGCCGCAGCGCCAGCATGGCGCGGCCCCTGGTGGCCGGCGAAGTCGATGTGACCCACGGCCGCATCCTCTACCTCGAAGGCGTGCATGTGAGCTTTGACGGCTTCAAGGCCATCAACGGCCTGAACCTCGATATCGCCCCCGGCGAGCTGCGCTGCATCATCGGTCCCAATGGTGCGGGCAAGACCACGATGATGGACATCATCACCGGCAAGACCCGGCCCGACAGCGGCACGGTGTACTTCGGCTCCACCATCGACCTGCTGCGCTACAGCGAGCCCGAGATTGCGGCCATGGGCATCGGCCGCAAGTTTCAGAAGCCCACGGTGTTCGAGCAGCTCAGCGTGTTCGAGAACCTGGAGCTGGCGCTCAAGACGCACAAGGGTATTGCGGCCTCCATGCTGTTCAAGCTCAGCGGCGCGCAAAAGGATCGCATTGCCGAGGTGTTGCACACCATTCATCTGGCCGGCAGCGTGACGCGGCAGGCGGGGCTGCTGAGCCACGGCCAGAAGCAGTGGCTGGAGATCGGCATGCTGCTGGTGCAGGAGCCCAAGCTGCTGCTGCTCGATGAACCTGCGGCCGGCATGACCGATGAGGAAACCGTGCGTACTGCCGAGCTGTTCCTGACGCTCAAGGGCAAACATTCGCTGATGGTGGTGGAGCACGACATGAGCTTTATCGACACCATCAGCGAGAAGGTCACGGTGCTCTGCGACGGCAGCGTTCTGGCCGAGGGCACGCTGGCCCAGGTGCAGGCCGACGAGCGCGTGATTGAAGTGTATTTAGGACGTTAACCCCCTGAGGCGCTTCGCGCCTTCCCCCTCTCTCTACGCGCTGCGCGCTAGGGGAAGGGGACGCAGCCAGCACGGCGGGGCGGCCCTTGCGCGGCTGCCTGGCTCGGCTTGCGCTAGTTTCAGACGCCATGCTTGCTGTGAGTAATCAAATTAGATAGCTGCTTGCGCTTGATGTGTAAGTGCTAGAGGCCAAATATGCTTAGAGTTCAAAATCTGCACCAGTACTACGGCGGCTCGCACATTCTGCGCGACGTGAACCTCACCGCCGAGATCGGCAAGGTCACGGTGCTGCTGGGCCGCAATGGCGTGGGCAAGACCACGTTGCTCAAAAGTTTGATGGGGCTGGTGCCCATCAAAAGCGGCAGCATTCAGTGGCAGGGCGCCGACATTGGCAGGAAAACGCCTTACGAACGGGCGCGCAGCGGCATCGGCTATGTGCCTCAGGGGCGCGAGATTTTTTCGCGCCTGTCGGTGCAAGACAATCTGCGCATGGGCTTGTCCTACTGCTCGGCGCGCACCAAGGTTCCCGGTGAGCTGTATGAGCTGTTTCCCGTGCTCAAGCAGATGCTCAACCGTCGCGGTGGCGATCTTTCGGGCGGCCAGCAGCAGCAGCTGGCGATTGCCCGCGCGCTGGCGCCGCAGCCGCAGATCCTGATTCTGGACGAGCCGACCGAAGGCATTCAGCCCAGCATCATCAAAGACATAGGCCGGGTGATACGCATGCTGGCCAATCGCGGCGATATGGCCATCTTGCTGTGCGAGCAGTATTACGACTTTGCCGAAGAACTGGCCGACCACTATGTGGTGATGGAGCGCGGCGAAGTGATCGCCTCGGGCCCGGGCAGCGAGATGCAGCAAAAGAATGTGCGAAGCCTGGTGGCCATCTGAAGCCAGACCGGGGCAAAAAAAGGTGCCGCAAGCGGCACCTACAAACCCCGGAGTGTTCAGCAGGAGACAAATTTGATATCAGTACGCGGCGCCATGTGCGGCCAGCACCGGGTCGCCCTGAATCGCCGTGGATTCGCGGCCGTCGGCCCCCACGGGAATCTTGCCGACCAGCGTGCTGCGATAGAGCTGGCGGTCAAACTCCAGGGCAAAAATATCCTGCGGAGCCACGTGTGCCGTCGCGCGGTTGTCCCAGAAGGCCAGCGAGCCCGGCTCCCATTTGAAGCGTACCGTGAACTCGCTGCTGACGGCGTGCTCCCACAGAAACTCCAGCAGCACGCGCGATTCGCGGGTGTTCAGGCCGCTGACGGTTTTGAGAAAACCGGGGCTGATGTAGAGCACTTTCTCGCCGGTTTCGGGGTGGACGGTGATCAGGGGATGTTCGCTGACCAGGGTGTTGTTGCGCACCAGCTCCAGATACTCGGCCGATGCCGTCGCACCTTGCGGCGCGCTGAAACGGTGCTCGCCGCGCAGAGTCTGCAAAAAAGCCTGCAGCGACGCAGACAGCGCGTTGTAGGCCGCAGCCAGATTGGTCCATTGGGTGTCGCCGCCATAGGGCGGGATGGTGACGCCGCGCAGTATGGAGGCTGCAGGCGGGCTGTGAGCCGCCGTCACATCGGCATGCCAGCCCGTCCACGGGCGCTGCTCTGCTTGGCCGCTGTGGCGGTTGGCCTTGCGGTGCTTGGCAATCGAGTACAGCTCGGGGTGGCCGTCCACATGGCCAAACACGGGGTGGCCCAGCGTGAGTTCACCGAACTGGCGCGAGAAGGCCAGATGCTGTTCGTGCGTCAGATGCTGATCGCGAAAGAACACGACTTTCCAGCGCAGCAGGGCCGAGCGCACGGTGTGCACCTCCGCCGCACTGAGAGGGCGTTCCAGCACCACACCGCTGATCAAGGCGCCGATATGGGCCGATTGAGGAGCCACTCTGACGTGGGGCGTGAGCGTGTTGGCCGCCTGCAGCTGTTCATCGAGACGCTGCAACGGGGCGTGGGGCAAGGGCATGTTCATGAGAGGCTTTCTTCGATGCTCGCGCTTCAGCGGGCTTTGGCAATGTGGACGGCTGCGGCTGGCAGCAAGCCCAGCTCGGCAAGCAGTGCATGGTTGCGCTGAACCTGGGTATGCAAGGCGCTGGCCGTTTCCTGTGGGCCGAGGAAGATGGGTTCCCACTGGTTGAGTGCCACAAAGTCCTTCCATTCGCGCGTCTCGGAGACGCGGCGCAGCGCGCCGACCCAGTAGGTCTGCTGCTGTGCGGTGGCAGCGGGGGTGGTCATCACGCCCTGAAACGAATCGCTGACATAGTCGATGCCTTGCTCCTTCCATGTGGGGGACTGGGCGAAAGCGCCTTCCAGACGCTGGTCGGCGGCGATGGCCAGCACGCGCACCCGGCCTGCCTGCAGATAGGGCAGCAGATTGGGTGTGGTGGCAGACACCACATCCAAATGCCCGCCCACCAGAGCCGTCATGGATTCGGCCGAGGACTTGTAGGGAACAATGCGCAGCTTCTGGATATTGACGCCGCCTTGCTGCAGCGGTTGGGCCACGCCAAGATGGATGTGATTGCCCAGCGTGGTGGCAATGCCGATCGAGTATTTCTCCGGGTCCTGGCGCAGCTGGGCGACCAGATCCTGCGCATTGCGGATCGGCGAATCCGCGCGCACCACCACGGTGGTGAATTCTCTGAACAAGGTCACCAGCGGCGTCGCTTTTTGCAGATGGGCGGGCAGGGCATTTTGCGCAAGACTGTTGCCGTAGCTGCTGCTGAGCGTCATCAGCGTATGCGCATCGCCGGCATGGCGGTGCAGGCTCTCCAGTGCGGAGATGGAGTGCGCGCCGGACTTGTTGCTGACTACAAAGCTGGGCGACAGGCCTTCTCTGGCCAGCAGCTCGGTGAGCTTGCGTGCCGCCACATCCAGCGCCGCACCGGCACCGCTGGGAACAATGAATTCTGGCGACTTGCTGGGCTTCCAGACGGGCGCGGCTGCGGAGCTGTTTTGTGCCGATGCGATGCCGCCCAACAGAGCGCAGCAAGCCACACCCATGACGGCCAGCCAGCGCGGCCGCTTGGGGTGAAAAGCCTGGTGTGCAAACGCTTGGGCAGACATGAAACAGCTCCTGAAATCAAGGGCCATGCGCCGTGGTCGGCATGGCATGTGAGAGACTGTAGAAGCTGCGCTGCGTTGCAACAACGAACGTTTTTCTATGAGTTAACAAGCAAAAGAGCTGAGGTGTTTTCAGCACCGGTTTCTGCGCAAGCGACGCGAGTCGGATGAGGCTGAACCGCTGTGAAAAACAAGGCAGCTGAGGCGATGAAGGATGAGACGGATATGACTTGGCACGCGCAGCTTGCGCTGAATTACAGCTCGCAAACGCTTTCCGAGGGCGCACGAAAAACCTCGGTGCACTTCACGCACGATGGTCCGCTGCGCGTACTCAAAAGCCTGTATCCGGAAGGCTCGGAGATTTGCCACAACGTGCTGGTACATCCGCCCGGCGGCCTGGTCGGCGGCGATGTGCTCGATATTGCCGTGCAGGTGGACACCGGCGCGCATGCCCTGGTGACCACGCCTGGTGCCACGCGCTTTTACAAAAGCAATGGAAAGCCCGCGCTGCAACGCACGCGTCTGAAACTGGCCGCCGGCGCGCGTCTGGAGTGGTTGCCGCTGGAAGCCATTGCCTATAACGCCTGCGATGCCGTCAATCATCTGGAGTTCGAGCTGGCCGAAGGCGCACAGCTTTTGAGCTGGGATGTGACGGCCTTGGGCCTGCCTTTGGCGGACCAGCCTTATGTACAGGGCCAGTTCACCCAGCACCTGGAATGGCCGGGCCGTTTTCTGGAGCGTGGCGTGATCAACGCCCAGGATGGCTTGCTGCTCGATGGGGCCCTGGGCCTGGCGGGGCGGCGCTGCATGGCCAGCCTGGTGTTTGCCAGCGGCTCGCCTATCTCGCGCCCGCTGCGCGAGATGCTTCTGGAGAGTACCCATGCGCTGCTGCAAACCTCGGCATCAAGCGCAGGGCAAGCGGTGGTGGCTGGTGTGACGGCGCCCAATGAACACATGCTGGTGCTGCGCGGCCTGGCGCCGGTGGTGGAGCCGGTGATGAATGTCTGGAAGCAGGTCTGGGCACATTGGCGCGCCGAACTCTGGGGGCTGCAAGGCAGCACTCCCAGAATCTGGAACATGTAGCGGCCGTCGCGCGGTCAGGCTATCGATTACAAGGCCAGGACGATCTTGCTTTCGGCGGTTCTGGCGCGCGAGCAGCAGCTCATCATCTTGGTGCAGGCGGCGCGCTCCGAACGGGTCAGCACCATGTCGCGGTGGTCGATGTCGCCGGCAAGCACGGGGACTTCGCAGGAACCGCACAGGCCTTCGCGGCAATCGCATTCCACATCGATATTGGCGCTGCGCAGAGCGTCCAGCAGGGTCTCGTCCTTGCGCACCTGCAGCGTGATGCCGGACTCGCGCAGTTCCACTTCAAAGCCGTGCTCCTTGGCCGGATCGAGTCCACCCAGGGCGGAGGAAAAATGCTCCACACGCAGGCTGTCTTCGGGCCAGTGGCTGCTGGCTTGTTCCAGGCCTTGCAGCATGCGCTGCGGGCCGCAGGCGTAGATCTGGGCGCCGGTTTTTGCGATGGCCAGCAGGCGGGGGTAATCGGCGCGCCGGCCTTCTTCGCCCACGTAAACATGCAGCCGATCACCATGCAGCTCCTGCAATGATTTCAATAGCGCCATGCGTGCACGCTGGCTGCCGCTGTAGTGGATTTCATATGAAATTCCCAAGGCCTTGGCGCGCGCAGCCATGCTGGCAATCGGCGTGATGCCTATGCCGCCGGCGACCAGGATCAAATGCCCGGCGCTTTCATCGAGCTTGAAGTGATTGCGCGGGCCGCGCATCTGCACGCGCATGCCGGGCTGCAGCTGGGTGTGCACCCATTCGGAGCCGCCGCGGCTGTGCTCTTCGCGCAGCACGGCGACTTCAAAGCTGTCGGGCTGGTCTGGGCTGCCGCAGAGCGAGTATTGGCGGGAGATGCCGGTGTCGCCGCATTGCAGATCGATATGTGAGCCCGGCGTCCAGCGCGGCAGATCGCGGCCGTCGGGGGCCTTCAGACGCACGCGCAGCACGCCCTGGGAAATCTGCTCGGTGCTGGCGACGACCATGGAGCGGCTCACGCTGCCCGAGGATTCGCCAATGCGCACGGCTTGCTGCGCTTGCAGCACGGCCGGGTCTTTGCGCTCGGGATTCTGCGCCGCATCCCACTGCACCCACAGATGCTCGGGGCCGCGAAACGAGGTGTTGGGCACATAGCTGAATTCCTGCTCGGACAGGCGCATATGCGGCAGGCGACGGGTGAATTCTTCGAGGAAGATCTGCATTTCCATGCGCGCCAGATTCTTGCCCATGCACTGGTGCGAGCCATAGCCGAATGTCAGATGGTCGCTGGCATTGTCGCGGTGGATGTCGAAGAAATCGGCGTCCACAAAATGCTGTTCATCGTGATTGGCCGAGGAGGTGACGATCAGCAGCTTGGAGCCTGCAGGAATGGCTTGACCGCCAATGACGGCATCCTGGGTGACCAGGCGTCGCCAGGCGGCGACCGAGCCGTTGTGGCGCAGACATTCCTCCACGGCATTGGCGATCAGCGAAGGGTCTGCGCAGATCTCGTGCCACACCTTGGGGTGCTGCAGCAGCAGCTTCATGGCATTGGCCGTGGCATTGGCCGTGGTTTCGTGTGCGGCGACGATGCCGGCCATCATCATGGAGTGCAGATAGGAGTCGGTCACCACCTCGGGCATCTCGCGCTGCTTGCGTATGCCGTATTGCATCCAGCCCGGCGCCTCGGGGTCGGCGCGCATCTTGTCCAGCACCTTGCCGGCGTACTGCCAGAAATTGCCCACGGCATGGGCCACGGCCACCTGCTCTTCGGGCTTGGGGCGACCCCAGGTGTTGACGGTGTGGGCAATGCTGTACTGGCGCAGCGTGTCCATATCGTCCTTGGGCACGCCCAGAAAGTGCATGGCCACCGTCAGCGGCACTTCCCACAGCATTTGATCGACCAGATCGGCTCGGCCGTCGTTGATGAAGCGGTCCACATACTCGCGGGCCAGCTCGCGCACCATGGGTTCGTGATGCTTGAGCTCTTCGGGGGTGAAGGGCGCCATCAGCGCCCGGCGGCGCGGCATATGGGCGGGCTCGTCCTCGTTGACCAGCGTGCGGTTCAATGCAAAGCCGTAGCTGGCCAGCACGGCATTGGCTTCATCGCCGGTGGGCGTGATTTTTTCCAGCGCAATCGAGGGGCTGAAGGTGAGGTTGTCGCGGAAGATGGCCTTGATGTCTTCAAAGCGGGCGACCACCCAGTAGCCCAGCTGCGGGCTGAAGAACACCGGCTCCTGCTCGCGCGCCCAGCGCACATATTCGGGCGGGTCCTGCTGGTAGGCATCGCCAAAAGGGTTGAACTCAGCCGCACCGTGGCTGATGGGGCAGCCGGTCGGGCCTTTCTGGGCCGTGGCCTGGGTGAACTGGCTGTGATCTATGGGGCAGCGGGCGGGGGCGGAAACTGTCATGGCGATCTCACTCAAGGAGGCAGATTCAAGAGGCAGGCGGATGGGTCTGGAGCCATCGAAACGGAAGGCTGAGGAAAGGCAGAGGCGGCCTGCCGCCAGCCTCTGCGGGGAGCGTGTGGAGGTTTAATCCAATGTGATGTTCAGGTCCTTGATCAGCTTTTGCCAGCGCGTGCTTTCGCTGTTGATCAAGCTCTGGAACTGCTCGGGTGTGTTGCCCACGGGCTCTACGCCAAAGTCGATCAGTTTTTGCTTGACGGCCGGCTCGTTGATGGCAGCCACGACCTGCTTGTTGAGTGCGGCAATCACCGTGGCCGGCGTCTTGGCCGGGGCCACCATGCCGACCAGGGCTGCGGCCTGCACATTGGGCAGACCCAGCTCGGCAAAAGTGGGTACATCGGGCAGCTGGGGTAGGCGCGTAGCATTGGCCACGGCCAGCGGGCGCACCTTGCCGCCCTTGATGAAGCCAGCGCCTGCGGCCATGTCCACCATCATCACGGGCAACTGGCCGCCGGCTACATCGGCCAGTGCCGGGGCCGCGCCGCGGTAGGGGGCGTGGGTGAGCTTGATGCCGGTCTCGCTCTTGAGCAGTTCCATGGCCAGATGGTGGGGGCTGCCGGCGCCGGCAGACGCATAGTTGATGCCTTCCTTGCTGGCTTTGCCTTCGGCAATGAATTCCTTGGCGGTCTTGGCCTTCTCGCCCGGACCAGCGACCAAAATCATGGGAAAGCGGCCCATGAGCGTGACCGGTGCCAGGTCTTTACCGGGGTTGTAGCTCAGACTTTTGTAGAGCACGGGGTTGAAGATCAGCGTGCCGTTGTCGGCCGACAAGATGGTGTAGCCGTCGGCCGTGGCACGGGCAGTTTCCGATGCGCCGATGGCGGTGTTGCCGCCCGGACGGTTATCCACCACGATGGGCTGGTGGATCTGCCCGCCCCAGGCCTGGCCTATGGCGCGCGCCAGGAAGTCCGAGCCGCCGCCTGCCGCGTAAGGCACGATCCAGCGCACGCTCTTGCTGGGGAATTTCTCCTGCGCTATGGCAGCTGTGGGTGCGCCGGCCAGCCACAACATGCTGGTGGCCAGAACCGAGGCGGTAAAAAGGCGTTTGTTCATCGGATGTCTCCTTGGCGAGGGTGGTGTGTTTGCGGGTTTCTCGGGTGTCGCCCGGTCCGCTGTTCCGCTTTAATACGGATTCTTGATTTGCGTAATTTTGGTACGCATTGCGTAATTTTGACGCAAGGGATTACCCGAAAACGGGCAGTTCTTGAGCGAGAATGGCCTGAAGTTGTTGATTGATAAGCGCAAGTAGCTATGAAAATTGATAAGAAAACTCGCTTGCAGACCGCCGTCCAGGCGCCGCCACCCGGCGCGAAACCGCTAGTCGAGCCCGACCAGCGCCGCCAGCGCGTGCAGGCGGCGGAAACCTGTCTGGCCGTGCTCAAGGCCCTGGCCGGCCTGGGTGGACGCGCCAGCCTGACGGCGATTGGTGCGGCGGTGGATGAGAGTCCCGCCAAGGTGCACCGCTATCTGGCCAGCCTGATGGCCGAAGGTCTGGTGGAGCAGGATCGAGGAGGCACGCAGTACGCGCTGGGCAGCGAGGCGATTCGCGTGGGTTTGGCGGCCATGCGCCAAAGCGATCCGATACGCGTGGCCGAGCCGGCCTTGGCGCATCTGCGCGAGAGTCTGCAGGTGACCAGTTTCATCGCCGTCATGGGCAACAAGGGGCCGGTCATCGTGCGCTTTGAAGAGCCTGGCCTGCCGGTGACGGTGAACGTGCGCGTGGGCTCGGTCATGTCTTTGCTGTGGTCGGCCACGGGTCGGGCATTTCTGGCTTTCATGGACGATCAGCCGCAGATCCAGGCCTTGCTGGAGCAGGAGTTGGCGCAGGCCCCCAAGGAAAAGCGGGCGTTGCTGGATAAAACCGACCCGCTGGGGCGTTTGCGGGCCGAGATTCGTGCGGCTGGCTGTGCCTCGATTCGCGATATCAATCTGCCCGGCATCAGCGCCGTGGCCGCGCCTTTGTTTGACTACACCGGCCATGTGGTCGGCGTGCTTTGCGCGCTGGGCGCCAGCGGCGGGTTCGACCCTGACCCGCAAGGCCCGATTGCCCAGGCGATCTGCGCGGAAGCCGCGCGCGTCAGCGCCTCGCTGGGTTACCGGGCCGAAGCCTGAACGAAAAAATCAGGCTGGCTGCGGTGTCTGGACGTTGACCATCCACGGCGTGCCAAAGCGGTCGGTCACCATGCCAAAGCCGGGCGACCAGAACGTGGCCATATAGGGCATGGCGATCTGCCCGCCTTGCGCCAGGCCGTCAAATACGCGCTGGCCTTCGACCTGGGTCTCCACGCCTATGGATACCCACAGACCCTGCGGTTTGCGGTAGCCGCCGCCACAGCTGTCGCTGGTCTGCGAGGGATCGGCTGGCATGGCGTCCGAAGCCATGATGGCCTGGGCGCCGACCTGCAGATGGATATGCATGATGCGTTGCTTGGCGGCATCTGAAAGCGGCGGCATGTTCTCGCCCGGCGGCATTTCGTCGAAACGCATCTGATGCAGAATCTGCCCGCCAAAAAGCTGGGCGTAAAACGCCATGGCCTCGGCGCAATTGCCGTCGAAGTTGAGGTAGGGAATGAACTGCATGGGCGTACTCTCCTGTGAAGGGTGGTGTGAACATGGGTCGCAAGGCATGGTAGGCAGGCGGTGCAGCGCTGTCCATGGGGTATTTGTCACCGTGCTGAACATCGTGTGCTGAGCTGTGACGAAGTCGCAGCCCTGTGTCAGCACGGTAAAGCGCGGCCATGGCAGACTTGCGCCTATGTCAGATCCCACTTTTCTTGTTGCCGATGATCACCCGCTGTTTCGTGCAGCGCTGATACAGATGCTGCGCGAACGCTTTGCGCTGTACAAGATTGTGGAAGCGGCCAGTGCCCAGACCGTGGGTGCGGCCATGCAGGACCATCCCGAAATCGAGCTGGTGCTGCTGGATCTGGCCATGCCCGGTGCACGCGGCTTTTCGTCGCTGCTGCATGTGCGCGGCGAGTATCCCGAAGTTCCGGTGGTGGTGATCTCCTCCAATGAGCACCCGCGTGTGATTCGCCGGGCCCAGCAGTTTGGTGCTGCAGGGTTTATTCCCAAGTCGGCTTCGGCCGACGATATGGCCGCCGCGCTGCTGGCCGTGCTGGATGGGGATAACTGGTTTCCCTCCATGGCTGCCGAGCGTTCGGAGGCCGATGCAGCACTGGCGGCCAAGCTGGCCCAGCTCACGCCCCAGCAATTTCGCGTGCTGCTGTGCATCGCCGACGGCCTGCTCAACAAACAGATTGCCCATGAGCTGGGCCTGGCCGAGAACACCGTCAAAGTGCATGTGACGGCGATTCTCAAAAAGCTGGAGTGCTACAGCCGCACCCAGGCGGCGGTACTGGTCAAAAGCCTGGAGCCGGAGAGCGATCTTGGCTAGGCTGAGATCGTCAACACGTTCTTAATCCTTCTCGCGGCGCAGCAGCATCTGGCTGATCAGCGCCCTCAAAGCTGCGGGACGTACGGGCTTGAGCAGGAAACCCCAGCCTTTTTCTGCTGCCTGGCGGCGCAGGGCAATGTTGTGCTCTGCGGTCACGAGAATGACCAGCGGCTCCTGGCCCCAGCGCTGGCACAGCTGGGGATAAAGATCGGGCCCGTAAAACTCGCCCATGCGCACATCGAGCAGCAGCATCTGCGGTGCGTTGCCGGCGGCCGTCAGATCCAGCGCGGCTTGCGGGCCGCCTGCATGCTGCACCTGGCAGCCCCAGCGTTGCAGCAGGGCCGAGGTGGCCTGGCAGCTGGGGGCATCGTCGTCTATGTACCAGGCGGTGGCGCCTTGCATGCTGTCTTCTCTGGCTGGGTCGGCTTGGGCCGGCGGGTCTGCCGCTTCGGGTGCGGGCACGGCTTCGTGGCCCAGCGGGACGACGACCCAGAACACGCTGCCTTTGCCCAGCTCGGAACGCAGGCCGATCTCATGGCCCAGCAGTTTGCCCAGCCGATCCACGATGGCCAGGCCCAGGCCTGCGCCCCGGTCCTGGTCGTGGCCCTCGTTGAGGCGGCGAAACTCTTCAAAAATCTCGCGCTGCAAGCCCTTGGGAATGCCAGGGCCCTGGTCATGTACCTCGATGCGCAAAGAGTCGCCCTGGCGGCGGCAGCCTATCAGCACCCGGCCCTGGGGGGTGTAGCGGATGGCGTTGGAGAGCAGGTTTTGCAGAATGCGCCGCAGCAGCGCTTCATCGCTATGAATGGTGTAGCGCGAATCGATGGCGGTGAGCTCAAGGCCGCGGCTTTCGGCAATGATGCCGAAGTTGTGCTGCATGACCTGCAGCAGCGGGCCCAGCGCAAAGTCGCGCCGGTGCACCGCCAGCTGGCCCGACTCCATGCGCGAGATATCGAGCAGGCTGTTGAGAATGCCGTCCTGGGCAGCCAACGCTCCGTCAATGCTGTCTGCCACGCGGCGAGAGGATTCGTCGTGCAGATGGCTGCGCAGCAGCGAGCTGAACATGCGGGCCGCATTCAGCGGCTGCAGCAAATCGTGCACGGCGGCAGCCACAAAGCGGGTCTTGTAGCGGTTGGCTCGTTCGGCCTCGCGCTTGGCCTGGGCCAGATCCCGGGTGCGCTCTTCCACGCGTTTCTCCAGGGTATCGGCCAGATTGCGCAGCTCGCGTGCCGCATTCTTGTAGCTGGTGATGTCGGCGTAGCTGGTGACAAAGCCGCCGTCGGGCAGGGGGGTGCCGCGGATTTCCAGTACCGTGCCATCGTCCTTGGCGCTTTCATGCAGGTGGGCTTTGCCGCTGCGCAAATGCTCCAGGCGCCGCTCTATGGCCTCTTCCACGTCGGCCTTGCCCAGCAGGCCGCGCCTGGCGTTGTGGCGTATCAGGGTCTCGATGGGCTGGCCCACACGCATCAGCTCGGGCGGGTAGCGAAACAGCTCCACATAGCGTGAATTCCAGGCGACCAGATGCAGTTGCGCATCGATCACCACCACGCCTTGCGGCAGATGTTGCAGGCTGCGCGAGAGGCCGGTATCGGCCTGCTTGGCGGCTTGGACAATGCCGTCCTGTGCGGTGCGCAACTCCTGGGCATGCTGGTGCAGCACGGTTTCCAGCTCCTGGCGGCTGCGCTGGCGCAAGGCTGCCAGACGCTGGCGCTGGCGTATGTAGAGCACCAGAAGCGCCACGGCCAGCCACAGGCCGCCGGCGGCCAGCGCGGCCCAGCGGCTGTGGGTCGAAGCGTTTTGTGTGTTGTGCAGCAGGTGCAGCTGCCACTGGGTATCGGGCAGGTTCAGGCTTTGCCAGAGTACCGGCGCGGCAAGCGGGGGCTCGGAAAAACGGACCAGCCGGCCGCCGTCTGCGGCCTCGTTGTCGAGCTTGTACTGCATGGGCTGCAGGTTTTCGTCCGCGAACTGGCGGGTGGCCTCCATCTCGCTGACTTCGTGTGCTGCCAGCGGGCGCAGCAGCCGGTAACGCCAGGCTTCGTTGCTGGTCAGGAAGACCACGCCATGGTCGTCGGTGGCCATCACGATATCGGGCGACTGTCGCCACTCGCGTTCCAGCTCCTGCAGCTCGATCTTGATCGCCACCAGCCCCAGTATCGCCCCCTGATCGTCGCGTATGGCCTGCGACAGAAAGTAGCCGGGCTGGCCTGTTGTCATGCCGATGCCGTAAAAACGCCCGCTGCCCATGGCCAGGGCTTGCTGCACATAGGGGCGAAAGCTGTAGTCCTCGCCCACATTGCTTTGCTTGCCGCGCCAGTTGCTGGCGGCAAGGGCTTTGCCGTGCAGATCCAGCAGGGTGAGGGTGGAAGCGCGGCTGGCGCCGTTGGCCTGCTCCAGCTTGCGGTTGAGCTGATCGACCTCGACCGCAGACAGGCGGTGGCCCAGGGCGGTCTTGAGCTGCTCATCCAGTGCCAGCACTTCCGGTAGCGTGCGGTAGCGGTCAATACGCTGGCTCAGCGTCTGGGCGTACAGCGTCAGCTGGCGCTGCACGCTGGCGCTTTCATCGAGCATGGCTTTTTGCAGAGCAAGCTGGCCGGCGACCAGCATGACGATGCACATGCTGACCAGCAAAAACAGCAGGGTCCAGATCAGGCGGTGGCGTACAAATCGCATGGGCAGGCAGGGCGCAAAGGTGTTGACAGGGCGAAATGCTCTCCAGTGTGAGCTTTTGGTGTCAAGGGATTACCCTTGGGTCGTACGGACTCTCCATAGGGAGAGCGGATTCTCTAATACCAATAGGTTATCGGCACAAAAACGGGGCAGCGGTACAACCGGACACCACGGCGCACCCACATGGTGCATTCCCATTTGCTTTTCGCAGGCACAGCATGCAAGCCATACCTACCGAAGTCGCTCAGCCCGAGCGCTTGCCTTTTTACCGCCAGCTGTACTTCCAGGTGGTGTTCGCCATCATCCTGGGCGTGCTGCTGGGGCACTTCGAGCCGGCCTATGGCGCGGCCATGAAGCCTTTTGGCGATGCCTTCATCAAGCTGATCAAGATGATCATCGCGCCGGTGATCTTTTTGACCATCGTCACCGGCATTGCCAATATGACGCATCTGAGCACCGTGGGACGCGTGTTTGGCAAGGCCATGGCGTACTTCCTGACCTTCTCCACGCTGGCGCTGATCGTGGGCCTGATCGTGGCCAATGTGATGCAGCCTGGCTCGGGCATGCACATCAACGTGGCCGATCTGGACCAGAAGGAAGTCAACTCCTACGTGGCCAAGTCGCACGACATGACGCTGACCGGCTTTGTGATGGACATCATCCCCAAGACACTGATCAGCCCGTTTGTGGGCGACAACATCCTGCAGGTGCTGATGGTGGCCGTGCTGTTCGGCATCTCGCTGGCCATGGTGGGCGAGGCGGGCAAGCCCGTGCTGAACTTCTTCGAAGCGCTGACCAAGCCGGTGTTCAAGCTGGTGAACATCGTGATGAAGTTCGCTCCCATCGGCGCTTTCGGTGCCATGGCCTTCACCATCGGCAAGTTTGGCCTGGGCTCGCTGCTCAATCTGGCCGAGCTGGTGCTGACCTTCTACATCACCTCGGCCGTGTTCGTGCTGGTGATTCTGGGCACCGTGGCTCGCCTGTGCGGCTTCTCCGTGCTCAAGCTGATTCGCTACCTCAAGGATGAGCTGCTGCTGGTGCTGGGCACTTCCTCTTCGGAATCGGCTCTGCCTTCGTTGATGCAGAAAATGGAAAAAGCCGGCTGCAGCAAGTCTGTGGTGGGTCTGGTCGTGCCCACGGGCTATTCGTTCAATCTGGACGGCACGAATATCTACATGACGCTGGCGGCCCTGTTCATTGCCCAGGCCACCGACACCCATCTGACGCTGGGTCATCAGGTCGCGTTGCTGCTGGTGGCCATGCTGTCGTCCAAGGGCGCGGCCGGTGTGACCGGCGCCGGCTTCATCACCCTGGCCGCCACCCTGGCCGTGGTGCCCGAAGTGCCCGTAGCTGGCATGGCCCTGATTCTGGGTGTGGACCGCTTCATGTCCGAATGCCGTTCGCTGACCAACTTCATCGGCAATGCCGTGGCCACCGTGGTCGTCTCCCGCTGGGAAAATGCTCTGGATTACCAGCAACTGGATGCCGCCTTGGAGGGCAAGGCGCTGCCTGAGCCCGTAGTGCAGCAGCATGCCTGATCGCTGCATACAGAGGCGGATGTCACACCTCTGACCTGCTGATACAGCCAACCGCCCCGACGGCAAAGTCGGGGCGGTTTTTTTATGGATTTTGGATTGAAGTCATTAATGAAACTGCGCAATCAGCTATGAATTTTGCAGATGTGCTGTGAGCGATTGTCACCAGCAAGAACACCTGCCAGCGCCTCTTCAATACCTAGAACTGTGTGATGAGCGCAACTTATAGCCCAACAGGTCTGACAGGGTGTTACAGAAAGCGCGGCTTTCGCTGATAGATTGTGGAGGTTTGCCCATTCACCCGGATAGAGATGAAACCAAAAATCAATTTCATTGAGAGGGAGCGCCTGTTCAGGCGTGAGCTGAAAAGACGACGAGTGAAATTCTTGCCCATGCAGGTCTTACGGCGCATGTTTGAGCAAGCCGGTATCTAGCGCCGCCAAAGCGCCCCACCGGCGGCCAGCCGCAGAAAATCGCTGAAATGCCGCTTCAGTGCTGGGGCGCTGCCGCCAGCAAGTCATAAGCCGCGCGCACGCGCAGCGCGTCGCGGCCCAGGCGGCGACTCAGCGGCAAAAAACGCACCCAGGCCAGTTTGTGCACGGTCACTGCCAGGACCTCCTGGGCATCTGCGGGCATCGCTTTCACAAAGGCCGCCCATTGCGTCTGAGCCTGGGCCATGCCCCCGCTTTGCAGCACAAACAGGGCGGTGGACTGGGCGTAGTTGAGCGCATCACGCGCCAGGCATACGGCCCGGGGCAGATGGGCGGCCGGGTCGTCTTCAAAGTCGATAAAGCCGATCACGCCATCGGCGCAGCACACCATGTTGCGGGCCACGGCCTGGCTCAGCACTTCGCCTTTGGCGTGCACCTGGGCCAGGGCATCCAGGCCCCGCTGCCAGAGGGCGAGAACGGCCTGCGCACCCTCTGGGATGGCGCTTTCTATGGCATTGGTCAGCGAGGGGGAGTCTTCGCCCGGGCGACCCAGATGGCGCATGACAAACGCCGTTTGCGAGACGGCCAGCACCTGGGGCACACGCAATCCCAGAGCCTCAAAACTGCGCAGGCGGCGCACCTCGGTGGCAAGGGATTGCGCTCCGCCGGGGTTGGGCACGGGTTGCAGCACGGGGGCGCTGAACAAACGGGCCAGCCAGCGCAGCAGCTGGTAGTTCAGGGCCGGGTTGCCCTGGGCTGCGCGTTTGACCCACAGCGTTTCATGCGGCAGCTCGTAACGCATGATGTTGTGCGCTTGCTGCTCATGTTCTTTCAGGAATACTTCGTAATTGATAGCTTTATCCGCAAGTGCTGTATTGGCTTGAGGCGAAAAATGATCAGAATTCTTGGTGTCGGACACGGGAGAGCGCTATCGAAGTAGGGAACAGGGGCAACACCTTGGAGCATCAAGTCCAGATACTGTTGCGCGACGGCAAAGCCTGCGATTGTGCCGCGCCCGAGGCCCCCGGCGCAGAAGGGCGCAGCATGGGTTCGCGCAGCGCCTGGAAACTCTGGGCCGAGGCCAGCGGCCAGTAGTTCTGAAACACCTTGTGCTGCTTGTCCAGCGAATGCAGCAAAGCACCGGGCTCTACCCGCAAAATCAGGTTGGACAAGAGGCTGACCTGGGTATCGTCCAGCCTGCGCACGATGTGGTGGGCCGTGATCTCGTTGGGATGCTTGAGGCCGGCGGCCTGCACCAGCTCCATCAGCGCATGCAAGGTGTTCTTGTGAAAATTGGCCACGCGTGTGGCCTTGTCCGGCACGACCAGGGCCTTCTGGCGCACCGGGTCCTGGGTGGTCACGCCCGTGGGGCAGGTGCCGGTATGGCAGGTTTGGGCCTGTATGCAACCCAAGGCCATCATGAAGCCGCGCCCTGAATTGCACCAGTCCGCGCCCAGGGCCATCATGCGGGCGATATCGAAGGCGGTGATGACCTTGCCCGCCGCGCCAATCTTGATGCGGTCCCGCAAATTGGCGCCGATCAGCGTGTTGTGTACCAGCAGCAAGCCCTCCTGCAGCGGCACGCCCACATGGTCGACAAACTCCACCGGGGCGGCGCCGGTGCCGCCTTCTGCGCCGTCGACCACGATGAAATCCGGGGTGATGCCGGTCTCCAGCATGGCTTTGACCATGGCAAACCACTCCCAGGGGTGGCCCACGCAGAACTTGAAGCCCGTGGGCTTGCCGCCCGAGAGGCGACGCAGTCTGGCGATGAACTGCATCAGCTCCACCGGTGTAGAAAACGCGCTGTGGCTGGAAGGTGAAATGCAGTCAACCCCCACGGGGATACCGCGAGCTGCTGCGATTTCAGGAGTGACCTTGGCGCCGGGCAGCATGCCGCCGTGGCCGGGCTTGGCGCCCTGGCTGAGCTTGACCTCAATCATCTTGACCTGCGGGTCGGTGGCGTTGACCACGAATTTTTCTTCGCTGAAGCTGCCGTCCGCGTTGCGGCAGCCAAAGTAGCCCGAGGCCACTTCCCAGATCAGATCGCCGCCATGTACGCGGTGGTACTGGGAGATGGAGCCTTCGCCCGTGTCGTGAATGAAACCGCCCATTTTGGCGCCCTGGTTAAGCGCCTGAATCGCATGGGCCGACAGCGCGCCAAAGCTCATGGCCGAGATATTGAAAACGCTGGCGTGATAAGGCTGGGTACAGCTTTCGTCGGAGGGAGAGATCGTATCTGGCGAGGCCCCGATCCAGAGGCGAAAGTCATGCGAGGGTAGCTTGGTGGGCTGCATGGAATGGTTGACCCATTCATAGCCTTGCTGGCCTACATCGAGCTGGGTGCCGAACGGTCGGTTGTCAACCTGGCCCTTGGCGCGCTGGTAGACCAGCGAGCGCTGGGCGCGGGAAAAAGGCTGGGCTTCGGTATCGCCTTCGATGAAGTACTGGCGGATCTCGGGGCGGATGAACTCGAAGATAAAGCGAAAGTGCCCCATGACGGGGTAGTTGCGCAAGATGGCATGCCGGGTCTGCAGTAAATCCCAGAGACCCAGCAAGACCAGCAGGGTCGAGACCAGCAGCCAGCCCAGGCCTTTTTGCTGGGTCAGCAGCGTGTAAAACGACAGGCACAACACCAGCGCAGAAATGATCAGCGCGCTGTAGCGCAGGGGCAGACTATTGAAGAAGCGATGCACTGCAGATACTCCCATGGCAGGGTATGTTGATGATGGCCCGCTAAAATTCGGCCCTGAACGGGCGCATCCAGCCTGGATGCTTGAGCCCCATGGTCTATCGCCCATCGCCCGGCCCTGCACTTCGATAGTGATGAAAACAGTCCGGGCCATCATAGAAGCCTTTCCCAATGCAAGAACAAGCAACAACCCCCGCCGCTGCAGATGCAGCCACCTCCGACATGCCTCAGGGCGCACTGAGCAACGAGCAGCTCGAAGAACTGGATGCGCTGCTCGACGAGCTGCGCACACGCGGCGACGAAGTCCCTCAGTGGGAGTTCTGCGACGGTTTTCTGACCGCGCTGGTCTGCACACGCCGCCCCATCGAAGCTGCCGAATACCTGCCCATGCTGCTGGGCGATGGCGAAGCACTGGACGTGGCGCAAGGCCAGCCGCTGCCCAAGCTGGACGTGTTCAAGGACGAGGCTCAGCAAGCGCGCTTCATGGAGCTGTTCGAGCTGCGCATGGCCGAAGTGCGTGAGCAACTGGGCACCGAAGTCAAGTCCCTGGCCGATGACATGGCCTTCCAGCCCGAAGCGCTGGACACCCGTGGTGCCATCCTGATGCTGCCCGAGGCCGAGCAAGCCGAACTGGCTGACGAGGAAGTGCCTTCCTTCTCCCAAGTCTGGGCTCTGGGCTTTATGTTCGTGGTGGAGAACTGGGCCGATGATTGGGCTGCACCCCGTGACAAGGAAGCCGCCCAGTGGCTGGACGCCGCCATGGAATTCATCGTCAACCTGACCGAAGACGACACCGACACGCCGGCACTGAACTTGTACGACGAAGCAGGCCCAGCCTCCACCAGTCAGGAACGTGTGGACGCTTTTGGCGAGGCCATCTGGGCCGTGTATGACCTGCACCAGCTGTGGAAGAGCATGGGCCCCCGCCAGGAAACCATCGTCAAGGGTGAACAGCCCGGTCGCAACGATGCCTGCCCTTGCGGCAGCGGCAAGAAGTTCAAGAAGTGCCACGGCGCCTGATCTAGCGATCCGCAGACGGCTTGATTGAAACCTGGGAGCATCGGGCATGACGCATATTGGTGAGCGCATCCGTGCCCGCCGTGGCGAGTTGGGCATGTCGCAAGGGCGGCTGGCCGAGGCTGCGGGCATCACGGCTTCGGCCGTGTCCCAGATCGAGTCCGGCGCCATTCGTACCCTCAAAAGCGAGACCTTGAACCGTCTCGTCTTTGCTCTGCAGACCACGGCGCTGGAGCTGACGGCCGGGCTGGGTGCCGAGAAGCAGAGCCTGCCTGCCGACGAGCTACTGCTGCTGGAGGCTTACCGGTCACTGCCGGAGTCGCTCAAGCTGATTGCGCACAAACTCATCAAAGCCCTGCAATAAGGCTTTGCCGCCCATCGAAAAGGCCTGCTAACAGCAGGCCTTTTTCGTTTTGATACGACATTGCTGCAATAAACAAGGGTTTTTGCTTATTCGCTCTGTAGGAGAAATTTCTTGGGAATGTAAGAAACAAATGATTGTTTTGTACAGGAGATAAGAAAGACGGCGTGAGACAGGTGCGATGGCTGTAAATTTTCCGACGCTTTGATTTCTAAGTATTTGTTTTTTAATGATTTTTTAAAGAAATTTATTTTTCATCTTGTCTAAACTTAGTTGTCGACTACTTCTCTGTAAGTGTCGATAGATATTTCAAATATTTCTATTTGTATCCATGTTCTCTAAGATTTATTCCACGGTGGTTCAAAGAGTCTCCGTAGTTCTCAACCTGTAGATGAAGGAGCAAATCATGAAAGACCAGATCGTTCAATTTCTGCGTGATGAAGAAGGTGCAACTGCTATTGAGTATGGGCTGATTGCGGGTGTTATTGCTGTCGGGATTCTTATCTCATTGCAGGGAGTTCGCGAGGCGATAATTACTCTTTTTGATGATATTAAAACAAAACTAGGAACTGCGGCTACTGCTAAATAAGCAGTAAATGTCACTAATTTTTTTGGGCTGGTTATGCATTTCAGCAGTTTGTGATGCTAGATATCGCAAGTGCTTTAATTGGATTGTATTTTCAGGGTTAGGGTTGGCAATAATATATGTCACCCTAATTCCTGAGCTTCATCTAGTTAATATTGATATTAAGGACAGTGTTTTTGGTGGATTTTTAGCATTTATTGTATTGCTGATATTTTACGCGCTTGGAATGTTAGGGGCCGGTGATGTGAAGTTTGCAGCGGCGCTTGGTTTTTGGATTGGTTGGAAGTTGTTGTTACCTGTCTGGGCTCTGAGTTGTGCATTTGCAGTAGCGCATGGTTTATTTGTGCGGAGTAATTTAAGATATTTTTTTGTGAAATGGATTCCGATAAATTCTGAGACAAAATTTAAAAATAAAAGATTTATTCCTTATGTAACTTATTTATCATTAGCCACAATTATTGTGTTGATGTTATATAAATGAGAAATTAGGAAAGGAGGGGTTATGCAAATAAGAAAACGTGAGCAAGGCGCTGCGGCTATTGAATTTGCTGTTCTCTTTCCGATCTTTTTTTTAATTTTCTATGCCATTGTTACTTATGGTCTGATTTTTGCTGCACAGCAAACCGTTACTTTGGCTGCGGCCGAAGGTGCACGTGCGGCAGTGCGTTATCAGGCCGGAAAAGATCAAGACGCAAGAAAAGTGGCGCGTATTGCCGCAGCCTGCGATATGTCCAATCAGGTTCTGGCGTGGATGAGAAAAACTGGTACAGGGCAGGCAACGCCTGCATCGGGAGTCTGTGCAACAGGTATTACCAAGACGGAGATAAGCACAGTCACGGCTCAATGTTCGGCGCTTTCAGGGGTTACATGCATCAAGGTACTGGTTACCTATGACTACGACCAAGCCCCTTTGATTCCTAAATTGCTGGGGCCTTTGCTGAGTCTGCCAACTCCAAAAGCCTTGCAAGGTCAGGCGGTGGCGCAAATCAGTCTGGTGGATTGAGTTCGGAGAAAGCCTTGCCAATGATGCAGGGCATAAAAAGGGGGGAGCTATGGTGAACCTGGCCAAAATTGCAGTCGGTGTGTTGTTGGCGCTTGCGCTGACCTTGGGCATTTACGGTTGGATGCTGGCAGGCTCGTCCAACACTGCCGATCCACCGAGCTCGGAGGTCCATGCCAGCCCCAGACCCGCCGCGGAGCTGGAGGTGGTGGTTGCGGCACAGACCGTGGCCGCAGGCCAGGCGCTCAAGGCAGAGGACTTGCAGCTGGCGGCTCTGCCCTCCAGGCCAGACGGTGCATATGACTCTGTGCAGGCCGCTGTTGGCGCAGTTCCCGCAGTGGATGTACCCAAAGGAGCTCCTGTCTTGGCGGGACAGATGGTGACGGGCTTGGCACTCAAGGTGCCGGATGGTGAGCGTGCCGTAGCCGTCAAGGTGGATGAAAGCATTGGTGCCGGCAACCGCATTCGCCCCGGTGACTTTGTCGATGTGTTCTTTGTGCTGCGCCGCGATGGCAATGAGATTGACCAGAGCCAGGCGCGATTGCTGCTCTCGCGCAAGCGGGTGCTGGCCTATGGTGCGGCGTCGGTGGATGCTTTGAGCAGCAGCACGGAAAAGACCGAGGGCAGGCAAAGTCCGAACAGCCCGGAAAACGCACGCACTGCCGTGTTGTCCGTGCCGGTCGATGAGGTCAGTCGCCTGGCTTTGGGCAGCTCCAGCGGCAGTCTGCTATTGGCGCTGCGCAATCCTGCCGATCTGAGCGAGCCCGATCTGGAGCGCTTTGCGCCCATGCCGGGGGTGCTGGCGGTGTCTCTGCCCAAAGGTGCTGCGGTCGCGGGCAAGCTGGAGGGGGTGGATGCGGCTCAGGCGGGTGTTGCCATGAGTTCACTGTCTGGCGGCGGCGTTGCAGCTTCTATGCGCCCTGCCGTACGAGCCGTGGTCGCTGCGCCGGTCAAGGCGGTCGCTCCACGTGTACGTTCCGCCTCTGCTGAGTCTTCGCTGGCCGTTGAGTATGTTCGCGGCGCCACCACACAAACAGTGCATTATTAATATGAAAAAAAATAGCACTAACCGGATGTTCAATAAGCCTCTGAGCCTTGTTCTTGCTCAGAAATTCGCGCTGGTGCTGAGTTTGCCGCTGCTGCTGGCAAGCGGTGTGTCGGCGCAGGATGCGCAGAGTGGCACCCACGCCGGCGCAGCGGGCGCGACGAGGCCTGCAGGTGTCAGCGAGTTGCCTCTGACCATGGGCGCTCAGCATGAAATGAGCTTTCCGGCTGGCGTGGAACGCGTTGCCATTGGTGACGATGCCGTGGCCAGCGTGAATATCCAACGCGTCGGCAAAGGCGCTGCCGCAAGAATTTTGATCACGCCCTTGAAGCCGGGCGCCACCACGCTCATGGTCTGGCCGCGCGGTGCGACGCAGGCGCACAGTTACTGGCTCAATGTCCAGCAGCGCGTTCAGCTGCGCACCAGCAAGGCATCCAGTCTGGTGGAGCAGCAGTTTGCCAGCGAGCTGGCTGCTGCCCAGGTGGCAGACAAGGTCAAGACGGTGGACCTGTCCAGCGTGCAGCTGAAAAGCAATGTGGTGCAGGTGGATGTGAAAGTGGTGGAGTTCAACAAGTCCCTGATGAAAAAAGTGGGCATGAATTTGTTCAGCACCGGTGCCAACAGCCACGGTTTCAGCTTCGGTATTCTGGGTCGAGGCACTTTTACTGGGGGAGGCAGCTCGATTACCGGAGCGCTGGCAACGCCCATGAGTCAGGCCTTCAATCTGCTCATGCAGTTTGACAAGGCAGGTATTGGTCTGAACCTGGGCATGCTGGAAGGTAACGGACTGGCCCGTGTCATGGCTTCGCCGACGCTGGTGGCCATGTCGGGGCAAAGTGCCAACTTTCTTTCGGGCGGTGAAGTGCCCGTGCCCGTGCCTGCAGGCCAGGGCCTGGTGGCCATTCAATACAAGCCCTACGGCATTGGCCTGACGGTATCGCCCACCGTGCTCTCGAATGAGCGCATCGTGCTCAAGGTGGCCCCGGAAGCCAGCGAGCTGGACTACAACAACTCGGTGGCCATACAGGGCGTCTCCGTGCCTGCGATCACCACCCGCCGCGCCGACACCACGGTAGAGCTGGGAGATGGCGAGAGTTTTGTGATTGGTGGTCTGGTCAGTCGCAACACCATCTCCTCTGCCGATAAGGTGCCGCTGCTGGGCGATATACCCATTCTGGGCGTGTTGTTCAAGCGCCAGGAATTCAGCCAGAAGGAGAGCGAGCTGGCCATTGTGGTCACGCCGCGACTGGTCAAGCCGCTGGCGCGGGACGTGAATGTAGAGCCTTTGCTGCCAGGGCGCACCGAGCAGCGCGACCCCATGGTCTGGGGGCCGTGGCTGGCTGGCGGCGCATCGCGAAGTATTGCGCCAGGTTTCTCGCGCTGAAGGGCAAGGCATGAATATGCGTATGGACCCGTTGCATGTGAAAACGCCGTCATCCCAGGGGCAGGAGAGCGGCCTCCTGCGCGTCGTGCTTGCCACCCAGTCATCGGCACACGCCTTCTGGCTTGCCAGTGCTCTGGGCGATGCTGCACAGGTGGTTCCCGTCCCTCTGGATGTTGCGCAGCTTCAGCCCTTGCTTGTTGCATCCGGTCAGGGCGCGGTGGTGGTGGATTTTTCAGCGCCGACCACCGAGGCCGCTGCCATGGTGGTTGCCGAAGTGCGTAGACAGTGGCCCGGCGTGGCATTGCTGGGGGCGGGCTCCCCCGCCGATCCGGCTTCCATGCTGGCTGCGCTGCGCTCCGGCGTGGTGGAGTTCGTGGACTGGCAGGCCAGTGCCGCAGAAGCCAGCAGCACGCTCAAGCGCCAGTTGCTGGCAAGGCCGGCCTTGGCCGCAGTGAAGGAAAGTGACGACAGTCACTTCATCTTGCCCTTGCTGGGGGCGCGGGTCGGCATGGGCGTGACCACGTTGGCCACCCATCTGACAGTAATGCTGCAGCAGATGGAAGCCCATGATGCACAGCAAGCCAGCCATCCCAAGGCGCAACGGAAATTCGGCCTGCCTCAGCCGTCACAGTCGCACGAGCACCACGCCGCCTTGCTGGATCTGGGCCTACCGGCACGCGATGGGCTGCTGTATCTGGGGGTCAGCGGCAGCTTCAGCTTTGCCGATGCCGTGCACAACCTGCGCCGGCTCGATGCAACGCTGCTGGACTCTGTACTGGACCAGCATGCATCCGGTGCCACGACTCTGGCCTGGCCGGCGGATCTTTCCAAGCTGCGCGAAGTCAGTCCTGCGTCGGCTACCAGCGTGATGCAGACGCTCAAGCCCTTGTTCAAGGCGCAGGTCGTGGATCTGGGAGGGTTGGGGCAGGTGGACTTTGTAGTGCCTGTGCTGCAAGAGGCGTCTCAGGCCTGGGTGGTTTGCGATCAGTCCATGGGCGGCATTGTCTCCACGGCGCAGATGCTCAAGGAGCTGGAATCCAAAGGCGTGGATCGCAGCATGCTCAAGCTGGTCATCAACCGCTTCAATGCACAGGCAGGCCTGCCTGCCAAAGAGCTGGCCCTGAGGCTAGGGCTGGAGCTGGTGCATGTGGTGCCCGACCGGGCCACGGCCTTGCTCAATGCCGTCAGCTGCGGACAGCTGTTGAGCGAAACCATGCGCGGCGATCTGTTTGTGACCAGCATTCGCAATATGTCGCGGGGATTGCTGGGCAGCCCGCTCAAGGATGAGGTAGCTTCCAGCGGCGTTCTGTCTCAGTGGGCCAAACGCCTGAGGAGAGGTGCATGAACATGGACATTGTGTTTGCAGCGCAGGCCAGCAAGTTCTCGGATTCCAAGCAGCTGCTGCTGATCAAGAACGTGGCACATGAGCATCTGCTGACGCGGGTGGAGGAGCTGGGTGCAATCTTTGCCAAATGGTCGGTGGGGCGGGTGCGCCTGTTTGTGCAGCAGGAGCTGGAGCAGTTTGTGCGTCAGCAGCGCTTTCCCGTCAACGATGAGGAAGTGCAGTGGATTGCCCAGGCGCTGATCAAGGAGCTATCAGGTCTTGGGCCGCTGGATGATCTGATGGCCGACCCCGAGGTCGAAGACATTTTGATCAACGGCTACGAAAGAGTTTTTGTCTCGCGCAAAGGCGTGCTCAAGCAGGAGACACTGCATTTCACCGACAACGCCCATGTGCTGCGCATCGTGCGGCGCATCATCTCGCCTCTGGGCCGCAGGCTGGACGAGTCCACCCCCATGGTGGATGCACGCTTGCCGGATGGCGGGCGTATCAATGTGGTGATTGAGCCGCTGTCGCTGGACGGCCCGGCGGTCTCCATCCGCAAGTTCCGCAACGATCCACTCAAAGTGCAGGACATGGTGCAGTTCGGCACACTGGATGAAGGCATGGCCAAGCTGTTGGAGCTGGCTGTCAGGGAGCGTTGCAATATTCTGATCAGCGGCGGCACCAGCTGCGGCAAGACATCCATGCTCAATGCCATTGCCGGCTTCATTCCTGAAAACGAGCGGGTGGTGACGATTGAGGATACGGCCGAGCTGACACTGCCTCACCCACATGTGGTACGCATGGAAAGCCGTCCCGGCGGCTTTGATGGCGCGGGTGTGGTCTCGATCCGTGATTTGCTGCGCAATAGTTTGCGCATGCGGCCCGACCGCATCGTGGTCGGCGAGGTGCGCGGTGCCGAGGTGCTGGAGATGCTGCAGGCCATGAACACCGGTCACGACGGCTCCATGGCTACCATCCATGCCAGCTCGGCGCGGGAGTGCCTGCACCGCATGGAGATGCTGGCCGGGTTTGCAGGCTTTCAGGGCAGTGAAACCAGCTTGCGCAGACAGATATCGAACGCGCTGGATTTCATTGTGCAGATCAGCCGTCTGCCCAATGGCAAGCGGCGCATCACCTCCATCACGGAAGTGACGGGCATTGTGGATAACGTGATTGCGACGCAGGAGCTCTATCGCCACGAATCCATCCCGCAAGCCAATGGCGAGGATCTGGAGCGCTGGACCAGCATGGGCCTGGTGCCGCATACGCCCAAGCTGGCCCGCTACAGAGCGGTGCTGCAACATGCCGGTGGCAATGGGGTGCGCCATGGATAGTCGTGCCTTGATCCTGCTGAGTCTGGCGTTGCTGATCGCTGCCGTCGCTGTGGGGCTATGGGTGTATGTCGGGCAGCGGCAGCGCCATCAGAAAATGGTGGCGCATGTGCAGCAAAGCCTGGTCAAAACCGCCCAGGCCGCTGCAGGCAAGGCTTTTGATCCTGCGGACGCCACGCCTGGCGAGCCGGCTTTGCCCAAGGAAAAAAGCAAAGGTTTGCCGGTGCCTGCCATGCTGTTGGGCACGGTCAGCGTGTATTTTTTCTATGCTGCGCTGGCGCTGATTGCCGTGGTGTTTTTGTGGGTTGGCGCCCAGGCCGGCTGGCTTGCCGGCGCGGCCATGCTGGTGGTCTTGTCTATCGGCTTTTTCTTTCTCCTGCTGACCCGCGTGCAGAAGTACCGCTTGCGGCTGACTCAGCAGCTTCCCGGCTTTCTGGACAACATGGTGCGCCTGGTGACTTTGGGCAATTCCATTCAGGCGGCTTTTCAGATGGCGTGCATGACCAGCAAGGAGCCGCTGCGCGTCGTGATGGAAAAGGCCGCAAGCTTGGCGCGAGCGGGCATGGAGCTGGATCAGGCGGTCGCCTTGGTGGCCCGCCAGACCCGCCTGGACGAGTTGCATTTGCTGGCCGCCATTTTGCGTATCAGCGTACGTTACGGAGGCCGGGTCGATGTATTGCTGGAGCGTGTCGCCAACTTCATGCGAGACCGCGAACAAGCCGAGCAAGACCTGTCTGCCATGACCTCCGAAACACGCATGTCGGCCTGGGTGCTCAGTCTTTTGCCGCTGGTTGTGTGCGGTCTCATCATTTCATTCAATGCCGGCTACTTTCTGCGCATGTGGGAAGACGTCAGCGGTCGCAACATCATCTGGGCTGCGGCCGCGCTGCAAGTCTTTGGCGTGCTGCTGCTGTACCGCTTGGCCAAGCTGGAAGACGGAGGCTAGACGATGGAAACCTCTCGTATGCTGGTACTGCTCAGCCTGGCCTTGCTGGTGCTGGCCCTGCTCATCGCAGCCGGTGTGATTGCCCATGCTCAGCAGCGCAAGGACCGTATCAACGGCGTGGTGCAGGCGGCATTGGATCGCCAGGGTACTGCTGCGTCATCCTCTACCCTCAACGCCGGGTTTGAAGCGTCTATCCAATACGGCGACAGCGGCGAGAAGCTGCCTTTGCACTGGCTCAATAGCTCTTTTGGCAAGGCACTGGTCGCCGACGAAGACCGTGCGCTGCTGGGTCAAAGCGGCTGGGGGTCGTCGCGCGGGCAGCTGTATTTTTTGATAGCACGCTGCGCAGCTGCTTTGCTGTTGCCGGTGGTTGCTGCCTTTGTGTTGTCGAACGGAAAATACTTTTTCCTGAGCCTGTGTCTGGCGTTTGTGCTGGGCTTTTTGCTGCCCAAATGGGTGTTGCGAAGCATGGCCAAACGGAAAAAAGCCTGCGTGGCCCGGGAGCTGCCACTGTTGGTGGATTTGCTGGGCTTGTTGCAAGGTACAGGCATGAGTCTGGATCAGACCCTGCAAGTCATTGCTGCCGATTTTGGCAATGTGATGCCTGTGCTCTCCAAGGAGGTGAACTTGGTCAATCAGCAATACAGCCATGGCAGCACCCGAGAGCGCTCTTTCATCCGGATGAGCGAGATTTACCAGAACGAGAATCTGGCCAATCTCACGGCCTTGCTGTTGCAGATCGATAGACACGGCGGTGCCGTGCAGGAGCCGCTCAAGGTTTTTGGCGAGCGTCTGCGCGAGCAGCGCAAGGCCCGCATGAAAGAAATGATTGGGAAGATCTCGGTCAAGATGACAGGCGTCATGGTGGTGACCCTGCTGCCGGCCTTGATCATTGTGACGGCGGGGCCAGGCTTTCTGGCCGTGATCCGTGCGTTGGGAGGAATGAGTCGATGAGAAAAAACCATAGCACTCTGGTGTTGCCTGCGGTGGCGGTCATCACCACCTTGCTGACAGGGTGTGCCGGGCTGGGGCTGGGTAAATCCGAGCCCATGCTTTCGCCTGCGGCCAAAGCCGCTGCGGAAATGCCTACCGCCAAGGACCCGGTCATCAATACCGAGGAAACCTATGCGGCCCTGGTGCAGCAGATGCAGGCCAAGTCTTTGTGGTTTGCCTCTCTGGCGCACCTGGACGCCATGGACAGGCAATGGGGTGTCACAACCGAGTCGCGCCTGCTGCGAGCCGATGCATTGCGCAACGTGGGGCAACTGAGTGCCAGCACGGCGCTCTACCAGGGCCTGCTGGGCACCGCCAGAGATGGCGCTGCTCGCTATGGATTGGGCCGCGTGGCGGCGGAAAAAGGTGATTTCCGCAGTGCCGCCCAGCAAATGGAGCAGGCCCGCCTAAGCAATCCCGTGGATCCGCAACTGCTGACCGATCTGGGCTATGCCTATCTGCAGGCACGCGATCTTGGTGCTGCACGCATGCCGCTGATGCAGGCCGCGCAGCTCAATCCCGAGGATGCACAAGCCAACGTCAACCTCAGCCTGTTTCTGATGATCAATGGCCAGAACCAGGAGGCCGAGCTTTTGATGAAGCAGCGCAAGCTGGATGCGCAAACCCAGCTGGCGGTGAAGCAGCAAGCCACCCAATGGCTGCAGGAGTCCGCCAAGGCCCCCAAGCCCCAAGCTAGTGCTCCGGCGGTCGAAGCCAAACCCAGCACCATGGCTGTGCAAAGCGCAAAGCCCGTGATTGCGGAGCAGGCCGCACAAGCGGCCGCCGTGGCCGTTCAGTCCGCAGCTGCTTTGGCACCCGCCATTCCTGCTCCGGCTCAGAGTATTCAAGCCGCACCCGCCGTGCCCGCCGCCCAGGAGACACGATGGATGGTGTCCGATACGCGTTTTGACTCCGCCAGGCCTGGCCGCCCTGGCTCTGAGGTCCAGGCTGTTGCTGCTTATGCTCCCTCGTCTGCGCTGGCAGCTGCCAGACCAGACCTCTCGCCCGCGATTGCATCCATTGCAGCACCCATGGTGCATTCCGCCGAAGCGGCAGTACAGTCCTCGGCCGCGCCGACGGTGCTCGTCGTATCGGCAACTGTAGAGGTGGCCGTGCCAAAGTCCGTTGCCACCTTGGTTCAGCCTGCGCACAAGCCTGATGCTCCTGCCGTCAGCTCGCGAGCAGCTCCGGTGCTGACTGCCGCTCCGGCCTCTCCGGTCGCACTCCAAGCCAAGTCGCTCGGGCAAGGCATTCGTAGCCTCAAAACAGCTGATGAACCTGCTGCTGCCTCCGTGGTGGTTGCCTCATCTGGGGTTCGTCAGGTGGCGGCGGCCGCAAGCCAGGCGCAATCCGTTCAAGCCATCGTGCCCCGGCGTGCTGTGGCGGGTGGCCTGTTTTTCGAAACACCCGACGAGCCACAGGAGCGAAACATTCAACAAGCTGCAGCATTACCCCGCGAGCGCCTGGCAGAGAAGGCCTGGCCTTGAGATGACCGGGAACCAAGCAAGGAGAGCATCATGCAAAAGCAGTCAACATTTCGCGCAAATCTGGGTAGCAGGCTGGCGTCAGTCGCGTTGCTGAGCAGTCTGCTGGCGGTGCCGCAACTGGCATCGGTGGCATATGCCCAGAGTGTCCCACCGGTGGAGGCCAAAACGGCCTCGGCAGCGCTGGCGCAAAGCCCTGTGTCCCAGGCGTCGGCACAGATCAGTCAGATCAATCAGGCCGCCCCCCCGCCCACGAATCGCGTGGGAGATGCCACCACTTATCTGATGGCATTGCAGGCCGGTGGGCAGGCGGCATCGCGCAACATCCATCCGGTGACCAGCGATGTTGCCCAGCGCAGCTATCAGCGCTATCTGGAAAGCTTTACCCACAAGATTCCGGCATATAGCAACTCCAATATCCAGGGCTCTGGCGGCAGTCGCTAAGTTTCAAAGAGCCGCCCATGCGCCTACACAGCCCAGATCTAAGCGACGCACGTACACGCCGTCAGTCCGGCTCGGTCGCCATGCTGGGCGCGCTCTGGCTGATGGTGGCCGTCATTTGCCTGGCCACCATTGATATAGGCAATGTGTTCTGGCAAAAGCGGGAGTTGCAGAAGATTGCGGATTTGGCGGCATTGGCGGGGGCTCAGGCTGAAACTGCAGGTGACTGCCAAGTCAATGCAAAACGTATTGCGACCTTGAATGGAATGGCTGGTACACCGCTCGTGGAGTGCGGTAACTGGGCTCCTGTTGCGGGAGCAATGGACTCCAAGAGCTTCTTTGTCAGCGGTGCCACGCCCATGAACGCCAGCCGGGTCACCGCATCCCGCAACGTGCCTTATTTCTTTGTCTTTTCAGCAGGGGCGAGCAATAGTCGTGATGTGCAAGCAATGGCGACTGCTGCCCGCAGCAGGCCGTTGGTACAACTCAGAGTCAGAAGCAAGCTGATTGAGGTTGATGACAAGAAATCAGCCATCCTAAACCCCATCATTGGCGGTCTTTTGGGCGGTAGCTTGAATGTCTCTGCCGTTGGCTGGAATGGGCTGGCGAATGTCCAACTCTCATTGCTGGACTTTTTCAGAGAGTTGGGGATGAAGAAGGGTTTGATTGATGTCAATGCCGCCGTCATCGATTACGAAAAAATTCTTGACACCAATATCTCGGCCCTGGACGTGATCGAGGTCATGCTCTCTGCGCTTCAGAAGCAAACCAATAGCAACAACACCCCCCAGGCCGTGAGCGCAGCGATAACAGCCTTGGGCGCCATTGCTTCGGCCAACATATCCAAGGTTCAGCTCAAACTGCGGGACCTGCTGGATATCAAGTCAGGCACCTCGGATGCGGCTTTGATGGCGCAACTCAACGCATTGAATATTGTTCAGCTGTTGGCGCAGGTTTCAGGGCAAAAGAGCGGTGTTGTGGTGAATAGTGATGTTCTGGGTGGAGTTGTCAGGATCAGCCTGAAAGTGATTGAACCTCCGCAGTCGTCGGTGATTGCTCCACTGCCGTCGATGAGTGCGACATCTTTCGAGAATGCCGCCATCGCTGTCAAAACAGCTCAGATTCAGGCGTTGATTTCTGCGGACCTCAAGGTACTGGATGGTCTCAGTGGCTTGGTTAATTTTCTGCTTGGTTTGGTGGGATTCCTGACCTCTGTATCGCCTCAACTGACTGAAATTCCCACGAGATTCGACTTGCATATAGAGGGCGTGGGTGGTCAGGCATGGGTTGAAAGCGGGCAATGCTCTCCGACAAAGCAGATGAAGGTACATGCCGAGACATCCATTGCCAAAATTCGATTTGGCAGAATGGGCAATTCGGCTGACGAAGCACTGGCGAATGCCTATAGCAAGAATCCATCAAACTATCTGCAGCCGTTCAAGATCGTTGATATTGGACGTCAGCCTATTCTTTTGGGGGGGCTTCTAGGGATTCGTGAAGCTGGATACTATGGCGGAGTGGGGCTGAAGATTGATACCGCTTCGGCATTGAAAAACAGCAAGATTTTGAATCTTTCTGCTCCCGATACCTTGCTACCCTTAAACAGCACAAAAGAGGCGTTCCAGAATTTCAGCATGATGGGAATCATCGCAAGCCTGCAGAGCTTGCTCAGTTCCGACGCGCTTCAGGTCATTCAACCGCCGACTGGACGTAATTCACCTACCGGACTGGCAGGGCTGGCGAACAATATTCTGGCGGAAGTGCTCAAGCTGCTCTCGACCATCGTCGGCAAGATACTTGCACCGTTGCTAGATCCTGTGCTGGATCAACTGCTGGGCCTGCTTGGCATTGATGTGGCCCAAGCCCAGGTCGAAGGCCGTATGGACTGCGGAGCGGTCGAGCTGGTTTACTGAGTGTGGAGCAACTGCAGATGAATTCTCTGCAGCGCATAAGCGGTCGTGGCTTGTCTTATGTGGTGTCGGCTGTCGGTAAGATTTAGCAAGGTGCTATGGATCACACCCTCCACACACCACCCCACCCAAACTGTCCCAACAGGCTTTTCCGCAGAGCCGCCGCTTGGCCCCGCAATTCCTGTCACCGCAATGCTGACCTGTGCGCGCGAGTGGCGAATTGCCCCTTCGGCCATGGCACGTACCACTTCTTCGCTGACGGCGCCGTGTTGCGCGATCAACTCGGCGGGCACGCCCAGCATCTCGGTCTTGGCTTCGTTGGAGTAGGTCACAAAGCCGCGGTCAAACCATTGGCTGGAGCCTGCAAGCTCGGTGCAGGCCGCGGCAATCATGCCGCCGGTGCAGCTCTCGGCGGTGGCCAGCATCCAGCCTTTTCCCATCAGCATGGCCGCCAGCTGCTTTACCAGCTCTTCAATGTTGTCGCTCTCGGCAGGCATGGCTATCTCCTCTCAATGGATGCTTGCACCATCTGGGTCAGGGCCGGCAGGCAAAGGCTCTAGCCTCCAGCGCCGCCTGAAGCCAGGATGGGTGTTGGCTTGCGGTTCAGTTCACAAAATGCCGCCACAGGGCAATGACCAGCAGCGTGCAGAAGGCGGCGACCAGATCGTCCCACATGATTCCCCAGCCGCCGCGCGGGCCAAAGCCTTTGAAGAGGCGGTCGGCCCATTTGACGGGTTGCGGCTTGACGGCATCAAAAAAGCGAAACACGCCAAAGGCCGTCAACTGCCCCCAAAAGCCCATGGGCATGCAGAGCCACAAAATGATCCACATGGCGACGACTTCGTCCCAGACGATATGGCCGGGGTCGGCCACGCGCAGATGCTGGGCCGTCACGGTGCAGGCCCACCAGCCCACAGGAATGCTGGCTGCGATCACCCAGCCGATCTGGGCGGTGGTGAGCCACTGGGCGAGCATCAGATAGGCCAGCCAGGCCCAGAGCGTGCCCACGGTGCCGGGTGCCAGCCGGGACAGGCCCGAGCCAAAACCCAGCGCAATCAGGTGAGCCGGGTGCTGCAGCATAAAGCGCGCCGTGGGCCTGGCCATGCCCCCTGCGGGTGCTGGCTTTCTGGCTTGAGCTGCTTCGCTATTGATAGCTGGTTGCGTAAATGCAGCAGGGGCTGCCGAGGTGTTTTCTTGTTGTGGGGGGCGGTCTTCCGTCATGGCCGACATGATACGCGGCAGCTTCATTGCAGGCCTGTGATCGGCATGTCTTCTGGGAAGCGAATCTGGTGCACGGCCTTGAACTGCGCGCTGCTGCTGGCGGGCAGCTGCAGCTCCCAGGCAATCATGCCGTTCTGGCCGTTCCAGCGGGTGTTGGCCGGTGGTGGCGTGTACTGCGATTGCACGCCGATCTTGTCGTTGCGCGAGACGGGGGCCGCGTCCAGCAGCTGCAGGGCAATGGCCTGGTTGTGGCGGTTTTCCACCGCGTAGCTGCGCACCACGCTGCGTTCGCTCTTGCTGGCCAGAAAGCCGCCGCTGCCAGTGTTGGCCTCCTGGGGCAGGCGGCGCACGATGACTTTGTCATCGCGGCCAAAAGACAGGCCCTGAGCCAGAGCCTGGGCATTGCCGAAATCGAGCCGACCGTTGCCCACAAAAGCTTCGTCGCGGAACAAGGCGACGCTGCCCGCAGGCCAGATGCCTGCCGGAGCCTGGAGCGTGGCAATCAGATAGGCGGCTTCTTCCATGGCGGGCGCAGCGCGGGTGAGCAAGCTGGCAGTCACGGTTTCCTTGCCCAGCGTGAGGTTCAGGCGCTCGCTGCTGGAAGGCACGGTGATGGGGTAGGGCACGACAAATTGCGTGCTGTAGGCGGTGTTGATGCTGGTTACGTCAAGCTGGGGCAGCTCGGGGCTGAGGTCCACCACCATCTTGGAGGCCATCATGGGTCTGCGCTCCATGGCGATGGGGGCCGGTGCCGGGGCAGGCATGGCCGGCTGTGCCAGGTCCACAATCCACGGCCGAGGCAGTACGCCTTGCGTGCTGCGCGTGGGCTGGCCGGTAGCAAGACGCAAGCGCACATTGCTCCAGTCTTCGCCGCTGCCTTGCACCACCTGGGCCTGGCGTTCCAGCTGCACCACGCCGCTTGCGGTATGGAGTTGGGCGCGATAGCTGGGTTGCCAGCTGGGGCCGCGCACCTGATAGTTCAGCCGCACATTGGCCGCGCTGTTGCTGGCCAGTTGCACCGTGACCGTCATCACCTGGGACTGCGCCGAGCCCGTGCGGTCGCGCTCGGCGCTCAAAGGTTGCAGCTGCTGCAGCAAGTCCTGCTTCTGGCGCTGAATCTGGTGGGCGCGCAGGCTGTTGTCGCGGCTGTTCTGGCGCAGGGCCTGTGTGGTGGTGGCAATCTGGGTTGCCGACACTTTCGCCGCGTCGCCGGGCTTGGTCACGCCTTGCAGATAGTCGCCCACCAGCTTGGCGGCGTTTTCTTCAGCCTCCAGCGCCGCCAGTTGATCTTCAAGGCGGCGAATTTGCTCGTCCAGCGGGCTGCTGCACTCCTTGGGCGCTGCGGTGCGGGCCTGCATCAGCACCTTCAGGTCACCGACGCGCACGCCGTTGTCGGCGCTGATCTGCAGGCTTTGGGTATCCACGCTGGCGGGCAGGCACTCAAAATGGAGCTGGCGCGTGCCGGCGTTGATTCGGGCCTCGCGCTGCACGGCGGCCACGCCGGGGTAGAGGGTGACTTCGGTGATGGGGGCGCGGCTGCCGGAGACTTGGAGACTGCTGCCATCTGCCGCCGCATGGGCAGGCAGAGGGGTCTGCATCCATGCCAGCGCTGCGACCAGGGCCGTCAGCGTGGGTAGAGTAAAGGTGGGCGATGCACGGCGGCGGCTTGGGCTCATGGGGCAGGTTCGGGTTCTGGTGAACAGGCCCCGAGCTTAACCGTAGCTCAGTTCCCGCCAAAGTGATCGAAAGACTGCCAGAGCGGCTGCATGGCCTGGCCGTCGGTGCCCAGCAGGCGCAGGCCCGGCTCGGCGTCTATGCGGCCTATGCAGCTCACGGCGGTACCGCTGGCAAGGCCTGCGGCCAGCACTTCGGCGTGGCGTTGGGCGGGTGCGGTAAAGCACAGCTCGTAGTCGTCGCCACCGGCCAGAGTGCATTGCTGCTGCAGATCAAGGCCAAATCGGCCTGTAGCCCAGAGTGGATTTGCGCTTGCAGCTATCAAAGGGGTAGTGAGACGGCTGTCCACCGTGGCGCCTATGCCCGAGAGCTCCAGGATATGGCCCAGATCGCCCAGCAGGCCATCGCTCACATCGAGCGCGCTGCTGGCAAGGCCGCGCAAGGCCAGACCCAGGGCCACGCGGGGCGTGGGGGCTTCCAGGCGTTGGCGGGTTTGCGCCAGCAGTTCTGGCGGCAGCGTGATCTTGCCCAGCAGGGCTTCGAGTGCCAGGCGGGCATCGCCGAGCTGGCCGCTGACCCAGATCTCATCGCCGGCGCGGGCGCCGCTGCGCAGCAGGGCTTGTCCGGCGGGCACTTCGCCGAAGACGGTGATGCAGATGTTCAGCGGGCCGCCCGTGGTGTCGCCGCCAATCAGTTCGCACTCATGGGCATCGGCCAGGGCCAGCAGCCCTTGGGAGAACTCGCTGATCCAGGCCTCGTCGGCCTGGGGCAGCGACAGGGCCAGCGTAAATGCCAGCGGCCTGGCGCCGCTGGCCGCCAGATCGCTGAGGTTGACGGCCAGGGCCTTGTGGCCCAGCAGGCGCGGGTTCACATCGGCAAAAAAATGACGGCCCTGCACCAGCATGTCGCTGGAGATGGCCAGCTGCATGCCGGCTGCCGGAGCCAGCAGGGCACAGTCATCGCCCACGCCCAGAACGGCGCGGCGTACGGGCCGCTGAAAGTAGCGGCGGATCAGGTCGAATTCACCCATGAGATTGATGCTTGCTTAGGGCCAGAAAAAGCTCAGCGGCTTGCGCCAGAAGCGTTGGCGTATGGCTTGGTAGATGCGCGAACGCTCCACGCCGCTGACGTTGTGTGCACGCAGGGCCACGCGAAAAGCCATGTAAAAGCTCACGCCCACATTGAGCGCCGCATTGAAGGGCAGCATGGCCACGGCCCACCATAGCAGGTTGGAGTGCAGCACTTCCCAGCCCAGCGAGGCTACGGCCACACCGATCTGGCCGGTGGACAGGGTGACGTGGCGCACCTCCAGCCCCAGGCCGAAGAAGGCGGCAAACGCGGGCACCAGGCCCAGCATCAGGCCCAGAGAGATATTGGAGGCCAGGCCCGAGATGTTGCGGCGCAAAAAGTGGGCCCAGCGGTCGGCACGCTGGCTGCCCAGCGCCTGGGTGATGCCGGGGTTGTAGCGGATCACCGAGTCGAGGTTGTGCAGCACAAACCAGTTTTCCACCCAGCCGGCAATCAGGCTGCTGGTGAACAGCAGCACGCCGGTGAAGGCGGCAAACAGCACCGAGGGACCCAGCAGGCTCAGGGACTCGAGCACATGGTTGGCATGGGCCTCGTCCAGGGCCGGATGGCCTACCAGACGGGCATAGCCCACGGACAGCAGCAGGGCCGCCGGAAACACCAGCAGCACATTGCCCAGAATGGCCGCCACCTGCGAGCGCACCAGATGCGCGACCTCATCCACAAACTCCTGTATCGAGGCATCGGTGGGCACATCCTTGAGCTTGGCGGCCATGGCAGGGGCCGTCATGGCCGGCTGCTTGGTGGCCACGGTGAAGTGCAACATCTGGATCAGCACAAAGCTCAGGGCATAGTTCAGGCCCGCCAGCATGCCGCCCCAGAACACGGATAGCCCCAGCGCGAACAGCGCAAACTTGGCCAGGGTGGTGAAGGCCATCACAAAGCCGCCGCCGGCGGCCTTGACCAGCATCTTGCTGTACTCGGCACCATCGCGGGTGATGTAGTGCTCGCCCGTTTCGGCACTGCGCTCGGCAACCTTGGCGGCCAGCAGCGAGGTGTTGGTGGACATCAGCGCACGCACGCTGCGCCGCTCGATGCCGACGGCGACCAGATTGGCCAGCAGCTCCGAGGTCTCGTAAGCCCGGTCCTGTGCCAGCAGGCAGTCCAGCAGGCGGCGCACGCGCACGATGCGGGCGCGCACCTGGCGCAGACGAAACACCAGCCCCACCGAGACGCCTTCGGCTTCGAAGTAGGTATAGACCGAGGCGACTGCCGCGCGGCAGGCATCAAGTCGCTCGCGCAACTGCGCGGCCGCCGCGTCTCGCCGGTCCGTGGTGCGCAGCGGTAGCTGCACCTCCACACGCAGGTTTTCCACGTCGTGAATCAGGGCGTGAAACGGTTTGTCGTCCCGGTTCTTCTCGCTCATGCGCAGGCGCAGCTCGGGCGCAAAGCCGGTGGAGAGAATCTGGCCCGCGCAGTAGGTGATGGCGTCCAGCAAACTGGTTTCCCAGTAATCCTGGCCTTGCTGCGTATCAGGAGCAATCAGGGCCGAGATGCGCGCCATCAGCTGCGCATCGATGGCATGCAGCCAGCGGGCGTCAAATTCATCGGGCAAGGCCAGCATGAACAGCTCGGAGGCATCCACGGTTTCGGGCGTGCTGGGCAGCAGCTTGTAGCGCAGGCGCTCGGCCACCTCGCTGATCATGGCCGTGCGCGGTGCAAAGCCAAAATCGGCCAGCAGCGCCGTGATGTCCACCGTGTCAATCAGCTTCTGCCACCACAGGCGCAGGCGCAGCAGGGCCTCGGGGTCGGTTTCAAAGGCCTCTACCAATTGGCGCACGCGCTCCACGGCCTGTTCGGTGGAGGGTTGGGGTGCGCGAATCCATTCAAACAGGTGAATCAGCCACAGATGGCGCTGGGCCAGATCGGCCTCAGGGTTCAGAGCGGCCAGCAGGGCGGGTAAATCGAGAGTGTTTCGCTTCATGCGTTCGATCAATGGCGCATATGTCGGATGCGCCGGGATTGAGGGAGCCGCAGGCCGGTATTTTTTATAGGAGTGGCCAAGGGCGATACGCTTAGTGCAGCACGCGTGTTTCCGGCATGGGCATCACATCGCCGGATTCATTCATCTGCAGAACGAAGAGCGGAATTTCGCACACAAAGGTTTCACCCTCGTGATTGACGCACAGATACGTGCCCTGCATGGTGCCCGTGGGGGTGCGAAGCTGACAGCCGCTGGAATACTCGAAGGACTCGCCGGGCTGCAGCAGGGGCTGGCGTCCCACGACGCCCAGGCCTTTGACCTCCTCCACATGGCCCAGTTCGTTGGTGATGACCCAGTGCCGCGCAATCAGCTGCGCCGGGGCATCACCGGTGTTGGTGACAGTAATCGTGTACGAAAACACATAGACGCCGGCGGCAGGAGCGGACTGCTCGGGCAGGTAGGCGGGCTGGACTTGGACCAGAAACTCGTTCATTGGCATGGCCCAATGGTAACTGCGACAATTGCAGACCATGAGCCCCACCTACCGCATTGCCCCTTCCATCCTGTCAGCCGACTTCGCTCGTTTGGGCGAAGAAGTGCACAACGTCATTGCCGCTGGCTCTGACTGGATTCACTTTGACGTGATGGACAATCACTACGTTCCCAACCTGACTTTCGGTCCCATGATCTGCCAGGCCGTGAAGCCGCATGCCGTGACGCCTGACGGCCGGCCCGTGCCCATCGACGTGCATCTGATGGTCCAGCCTGTGGATGAACTGGCCACGGCGTTTGCCAAGGCCGGTGCCGACTACATCAGCTTTCACCCCGATGCTTCTCTGCATGTGCACCGCAGCATCCAGAACATCAAAAGCCATGGCTGCAAGGCCGGTCTGGTGTTCAACCCCGCAGCTTCGCTCGAGGTGCTGGATTGGGTGATCGAGGACATCGACCTGATCCTGTTGATGAGCGTGAACCCCGGTTTTGGCGGTCAAAGCTTTATTGATAGCACGCTGCGCAAGATCGAAAAGGCTCGCAAGCTGATTGATGCTTCGGGCAAGGACATCCGCCTGGAAGTGGACGGCGGCATCAAGGAAGCCAATATCCGCGCCGTGGCCGATGCCGGTGCCGATACCTTTGTGGCCGGCAGCGCCATCTTTGGCAAGTCCGACTACAAGGCCGTCATCGACACCATGCGCAAGAATCTGGCCGCCTCCTGAGCGGCTGCCGGTCCCCCCCTGAAAGCGGCGTTGCTGCATTTCAGGGGGCAGTCCACAGAAAGCGTTCACACGTTTGACACGCGCCAGATAGCTCGATGCTTCAGGCCATGCCGCGGGAGCTAGCGTATTGCTTCGCGCATTGCCATCCCAGGTCTGCCAGCGGCCCTGCTTTTTTTCCGGTCTCCATGGCATCCTCGGAGGATGCGTTGCCGTCAGCCGCGCGCTGGGCAATCCCGTGCAGGATGGCTGCCATGCGAAACAGGTTGTAGGCCATGTAGAACTCCCAATGCTCCCGAGGGTCGCGCCCGGTGGCTTCGGCATACCAGCCTACGTATTCGGCTTCGCCCGGAATGCCTAGCGCCGCCAGGTCCAATCCGGCGATGCCACGCCACAGCGTCGGCGGTATGCGCCAGGCCATGCACTGGTAGGAAAAGTCCGCCAGGGGATGGCCAAGGGTCGACAGCTCCCAGTCCAGCACTCCGATCACGCGCGGCTCGGTGGGGTGGAACACCAGGTTGTCCAGGCGGTAATCGCCGTGCACCAGGGTGGTTTCGTCGCCGGGCGGAATATGCTCGGGCAGCCAGTCCATCAGCCGCAGCATGGCATCGCTCACGGGCAGGGTGGATTCACGGCACTGGCGTGACCAGCGCGTGATCTGACGCGCGAAGTAGTTGCCTGGCCGACCATAGCTGTCCAGACCCACGGCGCTGTAGTCCACGCGGTGCAAGGCGGCAATCACCCGGTTCATTTCGCGGTAAACGGCGCGCCGCTCGGCGGGCGCCATGCCCGGCAGGGACTGATCCATCCACACCCGGCCTTCGAGAAACTCCATCAGGTAGAACGGCGTGCCGATCAAGGTCTCGTCGTCGCAATAGGCGAACATGCGCGGCACCGGCACCTCGCTGCCCTGCAAGGCGCTCATGACGCGGTGCTCGCGATCAATGGCATGGGCCGAAGCAAGCAGTGCGCCCGGTGGCTTGGTGCGCAGAACATAGTTTTGCGCACCGGTCGTGACTTTGTAGGTCGGGTTGGATTGCCCTCCGGTCAACGGGGTGACCACCAGCGGTGTGTCATCGCTCAGGCCCTGGTTACGCAGGTAGCGGGCCAGGGGCTCCTGTAGCAGTGAAGCGGCACTCATAAGGAACTCACCAGGTGGGCGCCGTCCACCGCCACGGTGCTGCCGGACATGGCCGCGCCTGCGTCGGATGCCAGCAGCAACAGCGGGCCGTCCAGATCGGTCATCTCGCCGAAGCGCCGGCTCGGAATCCGGACGCGCAGCTTGTCTCCAGCGTCGCTGTGCAGGAAGTCTCGGTTCAAGTCGGTCACCACATAGCCCGGCAGCAGAGCATTGACACGGATGCTGTGACGCGCCAGTTCCAGCGCCATGGCCTTGGTGGCCTGGATCACGCCAGCCTTGGAAATCGCATAGGGTGCCACGCCGCCCGCGACGCGCTCGCCCAGGATGGATGCAACATTGATGATGCTGCCGCCCTGGCCAGCCGCGACCATGCGCCGTGCGGCTTCGGTTGCCACCAGCCAGTTGCCTTTGAGGTTGGTGTCGAGCACGCTGTCGAAATCAGCCTCGGTCTGCTCCAGCAACGGCCGCGTCACGGTCACGCCGGCGTTGTTCACCAGCACATCAGGAGCCCCCCAGCTGGCGAGTTCATCGAAGCACTGGCGCACGCTGGCGCCATCGGTCACATCCAGAGACAGCGCGCGCGCTTCGCCGCCGGCCCGGGTGATGGAGTCGACCACGGACAGCAGCTTGTCGGCGCGCCGCGCCGCCACGGCCACACGCGCGCCGGCGGCGGCCAACAGTGCGGCAAAGTGCATGCCAAGGCCGCTGGACGCACCCGTAATCAGCACGATGCGCCCATCGAGGCGGAAGCTATTGATGGCGCTGCTCATGCTGCGCTCCCCGTTGCCATCTCTGCGGCCTTGTCTGCCATTTGCACCAGCTTGCGCGCCATGCTCCAGCGGTGCACTTCGCTCGGGCCGTCATAGATGCGGAAGGCGCGCATGTCGGTGAAGATGCGCATCACTGGCGACTCACCCGTCACGCCTTGTCCACCCAGCATCTGCACGCTGCGGTCGACCACGCGCCACTGCGCTTCCGAGCAGACTACCTTGGCGCGGCTGGACTCGAAGTTGCATTTTTCGCCCTGGTCCAGCAACCACGCCGTGTGCCAGATGTGCAAGCGTGCGGTGTGCAGGTCCATATCGTTGTCGGCCAGCATAAAGCCCACGCCTTCATGCTCGGCCAGCGGCTTGCCGAAAGCCTGGCGGCGGCGTGTGTACGCCAGCGCCGCGTTGTGCGCACGCCGCGCCTGACCCAGCCAACGCATGCAATGGGTCAGCCTTGCTGGCGCCAAGCGCACCTGCGCATAGCGAAAGCCCTTACCCACTTCTCCCAGCACGTCGGCCGCAGGAATGCGCAGATTGTCGAAGCGCAGCACACCGTGGCCGCCGGTGAAGCAGGCATCCATGGCGTCCATGCTGCGCTCCAGCGTGATTTCCGGGCGGTCCATGTCCGAGAGGAACATGGTGGCCGAGCCGTCTTCCATGCGCGCCATGATGATGACGTAGTTGGCTCCATCGGCGCCGGTGATGAACCACTTGACGCCGTTGATCAGATAGTCGTCGCCGTCGCGCACAGCTGTCGTGGTCAGCATCGACGGGTCGGCGCCTGCGCCGGGCGAAGGTTCGGTCATAGCAAAGCACGAACGTGTCTCACCGGCCACCTGCGGGCGCAGCCAGCGCTGCTTTTGTGCGTGCGTGGCCACTTCTTCCATCAGATGGATGTTGCCTTCGTCGGGCGCGTGGATATTGAGCGCCGTTGGGCCCAGCCAGGAATAGCCAGCCTCTTCGAACACCACGGACTTGGCCACATGGCTCAGACCCATGCCGCCCATCTCCAGGGAGGCATGGGGCGTGAGCAGGCCGGCAGCCTTGGCCCTGGCTACCAGCTCGCGGCGCAGCGCTTCGCTGGGGCCGTGGTGCGACTGGCGCTCGTCGTTTTCCAGCGGGATCACCTGTTCGGCAATGAATTGCCGCGTTTTGTCGCGCAAGGCACAGAGGTCGGCGCTCAGTTCGAAGTTCATGGCTACTGTCTCCTGATTTTCACAACAGATATGACTCTACAACATTGTAGGATGATGTTGTGGATAAAAGTTGCGATGCAACGCCGCTGCGAACAGAACCGTTATGTACACTGGCTGTGCTCCCCAATGGAATACAGACCGACGTGACCACAGCTTCCCTCCCCCGTATGCCTGAAGAAGCGCCGAACGCAGGCGCCAAGACCGCGCTCAGTGCAGCCGACGTGGTGTTTTTTGGCATCGTCCATGGCCTGGAAATTCAGCGCTTTGTGCCGGGCCAGCGTCTGGTGGAAGTGGATCTGGCCCTGCAGTTCGGCGTGGGCCGCAATTCGGTGCGCGAGGCGATGCAACGTCTGATGGCCGACGGCATCGTCGATGTGCTGCGCCACAAGGGGGCGGCCATCAAGTCTTTGACTCTGCAAGAAACTCTGCATGTGCTGGACGTGGCCGAGCGCATGAGCGGCTTGCTGGCACGCACTGCCGCACAGAGCGTGCGCAGTGGGCATTCTCCCCAGGCCATTCAGACCGGACTGCAGTGGTTGGATAAGGCCGAGCAGGCACAGGATGCCGACGCCTTTGCGCGCGCGCGACGCCACTTCTACCGTGCCCTGCTTGATGCGGCAGGCAGCCGCGAACTCCGTCGCTTGTTCCCTTCGATCCAGATGCCCATCGTTTATGCCCAGCATCGCCTGCAGGGGCTGCAGAAACTCCGTCTGGCCGACTATCACGCCATCGCCCAGGCCGTGATCGCCGGCGATGCCGCTGCAGCGGACGCGGCAGGCATGGCCCATGTGCGCAATGTGCGACATGCGATAGCGCCTTCTTCGTCGGCCGATTCCGCCTGACTGTGCCTAACCCTTCTGCAGGTGTGCAGTTTGCTCCTCGTTTTGCACACCTTGGTCGTCATGGCAGACAGGTCAGTCAAAGTTACCTATCAGCGCTTGCATTGATGGAGAGTCTCAACGCCTATCGCGGGCATCCCGCTTCGGTTGATCAAATTCCAGGTGGATAGACCTGTTGGCAAACTTTTTTCTCTGAAGCGTACGATACGCTCAGGAAAAATTGCAAATTTCATTCTGTGACTCGAAAATTTAATCTCATATCCGACCTTGACATCGACGCCGTCATGGTCGATCTAGACGGCACCATGGTGAACACATTGGGTGACTTTGCCGAGGCGCTCAACCGCATGTTGGCCGACCTGCAACTGCCGTCGATTGCGCCGCAGGCCATAGAGCACATGGTGGGCAAGGGCTCGGAAAATCTGATCCGCTCCGTGCTCAAGCATGTGGGTGCAGAGCAGGCGGAGGCACTTTATCCACAGGCCTGGCTGCGCTACGAGCACCATTACCTGGCCATCAACGGGCAGTTTGCCGATGTCTACCCCGGCGTTTTGCAAGGCTTGCAGCGCTTAAAGGACGCCGGCCTGCGCCTGGCCTGTCTGACCAACAAGCCGCTGTCTTTTGCCCAGCCGCTGCTGGCCGCCAAGGGGCTGGATGGTTTTTTTGACTGCGTGTTCGGTGGTGATTCTTTCGAGCGCAAAAAACCCGACCCTATGCCGCTGATCGAAACCTGCAAGGCTCTGGGCAGCCTGCCCGCGCGCACGCTGATGGTGGGCGATTCCAGCAACGATGCACAGGCCGCCCATGCGGCGGGTTGCCCCGTGGTGCTCATGACCTACGGCTACAACCACGGCCAGCCCATTGAAGCCGTGGCAGCGCAGGCGCATCTGGATTCGATGGACCAGCTCCAGCACGGTTAAGCTCTGGGCCCATGCATGGCTTGCACCTGACCGCCGACCTCTACCAATGCCAGGGCCCGCAGCATTTGATGCTGGAGGCCGAGGCCATTGCCCAGCTGTGCCTGGCCGAGGTGCACAACGCCGGCCTGAGCCGCATGGCCGACAAATGGGTGAGCTTTCCCGGCTGCGATGGGCGGCCCGGCGGGGTGACGGGCACGGTGTTGCTGGCCGAATCGCATCTGGCTATTCACACCTGGCCCGAGAGCGGTAGCGTCACCATCGATGTCTATGTGTGCAATTTCTCGGGCGACAACTCGGCCAAGGCCCACGCTTTGATGGATGCGGTAATTGCCGCCTATGCGCCAGGCAAGCTGCTGCGCCAGCAGCTGCAGCGCGGTGAGTTAGCAAAATAGAGAGCGGCTGGCGCAGATGGAATAAGGGCTGGAGCTGAATTTAACTCTGGCTTGTGCCCAGCAAGGCTTTTTTGAGCTGCTCATCGGCGGGCTTGGGGCCCAGCCAGATGCCCAGCAGGGCATTGAAGAATTCCGGTTCCTTGAACGGCTCGCCCTGGGGCTGGCCTTTGACCAGCACCTGCGTGCCCTGGCCGGGAATCCAGTCCACTGAAAAGTTCTCGCCCGCCAGCAGCTTTTTGTGCTGGGTGAAGATGTCGCTCATGCGCATCACGCCGGGAATCAGCTTGGAGAAAGCGGCGCGCTCCATATTGTCTTCCATGCCCCGGGCGAACAGCTTGCCCAGCTCGGCCGAATCGATCTCGCGCAACATGGTCACGCTGATGCGCTTGGGGCCGTTCAACTGGCTGATCTCCTGCAGGCTGTGCGCCGGCTTTTCCAAATACAGGCCGGCAGTATAGACCTTGAAAATCGCCTTGTAGCGCGTTCCCGCGCCGTTGAGCGTCAGCGTCTTGCCCTGCGCTTGCAGCGACGGTGCATAGCTCACCCCATTGATCTGCAGCGCAGCGGCCGCTGTGCCGGTGCTCTGGGCCTGGGCGCTGTGCGCCGCCAGCAGCAGGCAGGCGCTGAAGGCCAAGGCGATGGCCGTGCCCGCATGGCGGCGCATGGAACCCGTGTGGAATACCGACATCGTGAATATCTCCTCCATGATGGTCCCGGGCTCTTTGTTTCGCCTGTGCGGCGGTCGCGATCCGGGAGTGGATCGCCATGTTGAGGTCTGCCATGACGACCCGCAATACGGGCCGCCCCGCAGAGGTGTGTAGGTGCTCTCCATGGCGATCAGGCTGGCCGCGCTGCATTTTCTGCCCGCGGTGCGGATGCGCTACACTGCTCGGATCATGTTCATTCATCGCGCGTTCATTGCAGGTTGTGGAGACCGGGGAGCCTGGCCCTGGCGTAAGCCTGCCCAACTGAACAGCTAAAGCACTCCGGCACGAGCCCGGCGTGCACCCGCGGCCCCTTGGGCCAATTGGAATGAACCGGCGCATCTCTTACGCAAACTCTCGCGTCACCTGTCACTGAGATCCAAGCAAGATCAGCAGGTGTGCCATGCGCCATGACTCCCGGAGCAAACCCGTGATCACGGAACTGGAATTCAAGTCTCTTGCGGCCCAAGGCTATAACCGCATCCCCCTGTTGAGCGAGGCGTTTGCCGACCTCGAAACCCCGCTTTCCCTCTATCTCAAGCTGGCTCACGCCAACGGCGACGGCAAGTACAGCTTTTTGCTGGAATCCGTGGTCGGCGGCGAGCGTTTTGGCCGCTACAGCTTTATCGGCTTGCCGGCGCGCAGCTTTGTGCGCGCCAGCGGTTTTGGCGATCAGGCCAAGACGGAGGTGGTGACCGACGGCCTGGTGGTGGAAACCGCCAGCGGCAACCCGCTGGACTTTATCGCCGCTTACCAAAAGCGTTTCAAGGTGGCACTCTCGCCCGGTCTGCCGCGTTTTTGCGGTGGCCTGGCCGGCTACTTCGGCTATGACGCCGTGCGCTACATCGAGAAAAAGCTGGAGCACTCCTGCCCGCCCGATTCTCTGGGCACGCCCGACATCATGCTGCTGCAGTGCGAGGAAGTGGCCGTCATCGACAACCTCTCGGGCAAGCTCTACCTGATCGTCTACGCCAATCCTGGCGAGGCCGAAGCCTATACCCGCGCCAAGAAGCGCCTGCGTCAGCTCAAGGATCAGCTGCGCTACTCGGTCAGCGCGCCGCAGATTCGTGCCGGAGAAAGCTATCCCGCAGAGCGCAGCTTTGACAAGCAGGACTATCTGGCCGCCGTGCAAAAGGCCAAGGATCTGATTGCGGCAGGCGACTTCATGCAAGTGCAGGTAGGCCAGCGGATTCACAAGCGTTTCACGGCCTCGCCGCTGTCGCTGTACCGCGCGCTGCGCTCGCTCAACCCCAGCCCCTACATGTACTTCTACCATTTCGGAGATTTCCATGTAGTGGGGGCCAGCCCCGAAATTTTGGTGCGCCAGGAAAGCACGCCCGATGGCGAAAAGGTGACGATTCGCCCGCTGGCCGGCACCCGCCCGCGCGGCAACACGCCCGAGTCGGACAAGGCCACGGAGCAGGAGCTGGTGACCGATCCCAAGGAACGGGCCGAGCACGTGATGCTGATCGATCTGGCACGCAACGACATCGGCCGCATTGCCAAGACCGGCAGCGTGAAGGTGACCGAAGCCTTTGCCGTGGAGCGCTACAGCCATGTCATGCACATCGTGAGCAATGTGGAAGGCCTGCTGCTGGACGGCATGGAGAACATGGATGTGTTCAAGGCCACCTTCCCCGCCGGCACGCTGACGGGCGCACCCAAGGTGCATGCCATGGAAGTCATCGACCAGCTCGAGCCCACCAAGCGCGGCATCTATGGCGGTGCCTGCGGCTATTTGAGCTTTGCCGGCGACATGGATCTGGCGATTGCGATTCGCACCGGCGTCATCAAGGACAACGTGCTTTATGTGCAGGCCGCAGCCGGTGTGGTGGCGGATTCGGTGCCCGAGCTGGAGTGGAAGGAAACCGAGCACAAGGCCCGCGCCTTGTTGCGCGCTGCAGAACTGGTTGAGGAAGGTCTGGAATGAGCGAAAACATCTGCAAGGCCTTTGACAAGGTCGACCCCTGCGCCAGCATGGACGAAGTGCGCGCCGGCGTGAATGCGCTGGATGACGTGCTTGTGCCCCTGCTGGTGGAGCGCAGCGCCTACATGACCCAGGCCGCACGCGTGAAAAACGACGCAGGCCTGGTGCGCGACGAGGCTCGCATCCAGGCCATCGTGGACCGCGTGCGCCCCATGGCCGTCGCCCAGGGCGGTGATGCCGATCTCATGGAGCGCCTGTACCGGGCCATGATGGAGTGTTACATCGATTTCGAACACCAGGAGCTGGTCCGTTTGCGCGGCCAAGGCCTGCAACCGCGCGCCCCAGGCGCAGCCCAGGAGTAAGACCATGAAACTGCTGATGGTCGACAATTACGACAGCTTTACCTACAACATCGTTCAGTACTTTGGTGAACTGGGCGCCGAGGTGACCGTGGTGCGCAATGATGAAACCACGGTGGCCGAAGTGGAGGCGCTGATGGCGCGCGAAGGCATAGAGCGTCTGGTGATCTCGCCCGGCCCCTGCTCGCCGGCCGAAGCCGGGATATCCGTGGCTGCGATCAAGCACTTTGCCGGCAAGCTGCCGATTTTGGGCGTCTGCCTGGGTCACCAGAGCATTGGTGCAGCCTTTGATGGCGACATCATCCGTGCCGGCCAGCAAATGCATGGCAAGACTAGCGTGATCCACACCGATCAAAAAGGCGTGTTTGCCGGTTTGCCCCAGGAGTTCACCGTCAACCGCTATCACTCGCTGGTGATAGACAAAAAGACGCTGCCTGCCTGCCTTGAAATCACCGCCACCAGCGAAGATGGTGAGATTCAGGGCGTGCGCCACAAGACGCTGGCCATCGAGGGTGTGCAGTTCCACCCCGAGAGCATTTTGACCGAGCATGGTCATGCCATGCTGAAGAACTTTCTTGAGCAGAAGTAAGCTGAATTTCACTCATTAATCAGTAGCTTTTGGCGCTTGATATGGCTTGATTTCAAGCTGGATTCCTTTGGAACTCAAGATAAAGCAAGCGCCAGCAACTCTTAAAAGTATAGAGAGATTGGTCATGATTACTCCCCAGGAAGCGCTGCAGCGCACCATCGAGCACCGCGAGATCTTTCACGACGAAATGCTGCATCTGATGCGCATGATCATGCGCGGCGAGCTCTCGCCGGTGATGACGGCCTCCATACTCACCGGCCTGCGCGTGAAGAAGGAAACCATTGGCGAGATCTCGGCCGCGGCCGAGGTGATGCGCGAGTTCTCCAACAAGGTGAACGTGCATGACAAAAACCATCTGGTGGACATCGTTGGCACGGGCGGCGATGGCGCCAACACCTTCAACATCTCCACCTGCTCCACTTTTGTGATTGCAGCGGCAGGCGGCAAGGTCAGCAAGCATGGCGGGCGCAGCGTGAGCAGCAAGTCCGGCAGCGCCGATGCCATGGAAGCGCTGGGCATCAATATCAACCTCAACGCCGCCCAGATCGCCGATTGCATACGCGATGTAGGCATTGGTTTCATGTTCGCGCCCAACCACCACCCGGCCATGAAGAATGTGGCGCCGGTGCGCAAGGAGCTGGGTGTGCGCACCATCTTCAATATTCTGGGCCCGCTGACCAACCCGGCCAGTGCCCCGAATATTCTGATGGGCGTGTTCCACGAAGATCTGGTCGGCATTCAGGTGCGCGCTCTGCAGCGTCTGGGCGCCGAACATGCGCTGGTGGTCTATGGCCGCGATGGCCTGGACGAAATCAGCCTGGGCGCCGGCACTCTGGTGGGCGAACTCAAGGACGGTGTGGTGCGTGAATACGAAATCCACCCCGAAGACTTTGGTCTGCGCATGGCGGGCACGCGTTCGCTGAAAGTGGAAAACCCCGAAGAGTCCAAAGCCATGCTGCTGGGCGTGCTGCAGGGCGAGCAAGGCCCGGCGCGAGATATCGTCTGCCTGAATGCTGGCGCTGCGCTGTATGCGGCCAACGCGGCCAGCTCCATTGAAGATGGTCTGGGGCGTGCGCAAAGCGCGATGGACAGTGGCGCGGCACTGAAAAAGCTGCAGGAACTGGTGCGCTATACACAGCAATTTTCGGCCCAGGCATAAGCCTGTGGGCCATGAGCGAATTCAAGGATGAATCCATGTCTGACATTTTGAAGAAAATCTGCGACGTCAAAGTCCAGGAAGTGGCAGCCGCCAAAAAGCGCCTGTCTTTTGAGGCCATGCGCCACGACGCCGAAAGCCGCGTATCGACCCGCGATTTCGTGGGCGCGCTGCGCGCCAAGATCTCGGCCGGCCAAGCTGCCGTGATTGCCGAAGTCAAGAAAGCCAGTCCCAGCAAGGGCGTGATCCGCCAGGACTTCGATCCTGCGGACATCGCCCAGAGCTATATGCTGGGCAATGGCAAGATCAATGCCGCCTGTCTGTCGGTGCTGACCGACCGCCAGTTTTTTCAGGGCCAGCCCGACTTCTTGAAGCAAGCCCGTGCCAGCACCACGCTGCCCGTGCTGCGCAAAGATTTCATGGTCGATCCCTATCAGATCTATGAGTCGCGAGCCATGGGCGCCGATGCCATCTTGCTGATTGCCGCCTGTCTGGATGATGCGCAGATGGCCGATATGGAGCAGATTGCCCGCAGCCTGGATATGGCCGTGCTGGTGGAAGTGCATGATGCCAAGGAGCTGGAGCGTGCGCTCAAGCTCAAGACCGAGCTGGTGGGCATCAACAACCGCGATCTGCGCAGTTTCGAAGTCCATATCGAAACCACGCTGGAGCTGCAGAAAAACGTGCCTGCCGATCGCCTGCTGGTGACCGAATCGGGAATCTTGACCTCCGCCGACGTGAAGACCTTGCGCGACGCCGGCATCAACGCCTTCCTGGTGGGCGAGGCCTTTATGCGTGCACCCGAGCCCGGCGAAGCTCTGGCCAAGCTGTTTGCTTGAGGGGTAGGGGTTCAGTCCAGAGGCTGAACTTCGGTATCCAGAAAATAGCCTGCGCTGCGCTTGGTCTTGAGCAGCACGGGCGCGCCTTTCCTGCTTTCGATCTTGCGGCGCAGACGCAGTATCTGCACATCAATGGCGCGGTCGTAGGTTTTGTCTTCGGCTTGGGTCATGTCCATGATGGAGTCACGGCTCATGATTTTTCGGGGGTGTTTGAGCAAGATCAGCAGCAGGGCGTACTCGGTCTTGGTCAGGCCCACCTCCTGGCCGTCGCAGCTGCGCAGCTTGCGTGAGCGCGTATGCAGCTCCCAGCCGGCAAATCGGAAGCCCTTGGCCGCATGGCCGGATTCCCCATGGTGAGCAGAGCTGGAATGCAGAACCTGGGTGGCAGCAGCGAATGGGTGCATAGGAACTCCTGTTCAGGCCAGTACTTGCGCCAACGGTGCGAGATAGCGATCAGCCTGGTATGCAGCAATTTTTGGTACTTTTGTAACCTTTGTCACTCACTGATATCAGGTATTTTGCCGGCCTGTTCTGTGCTTTTTCCATGCGTTGCAGCGTGAGAACCTGAAAAATCGGCAATGAGCCATACGATGACAAACTCTTCAAACTCCCACCCTGCTGGAACATCGCAGTTGCAGACGGCCCATCCTGCTGACTGGTCCGTGGCCTCCGGCTGGAAGCCGGTGGTGGATCAATTTTTCGCCGCAGCCGCAGGTCAGCGCCTGCAGGCTTATCTGCAGCAGCGTCTGGATGCGGGCGCCGTGATTTTTCCGCCTCAGCCGCTGCGGGCGCTGGAGCTGACTGCACCCGAAGACGTGCGCGTGGTCATCCTGGGGCAGGACCCCTACCATGGCCGTGGTCAGGCCGAGGGGCTGGCTTTCTCCGTCGCGCCGGGCGTGCGCATACCGCCCTCGCTGCAAAACATCTTCAAGGAAATGCTGCGGGATCTGGGAACGCCATTTCCCGCCTTTCCCCAGCCGGGCGGCAGTCTGGTGGCGTGGGCGCAGCACGGCGTGTTGCTGCTCAACACCTGCCTGACCGTGGAAGAAGGTCAGGCCGCCAGCCACAGCAAGCGCGGCTGGGAGGCGTTGACCGACGCCATCATTCGCCAAGTGGCAGAGCAGGGCCGCCCCACGGTGTTCATGCTGTGGGGGGCGCATGCGCAATCGAAGCGGGTGTTTATTCCCGAAGACAAGGGGCATCTGGTGCTGATGAGCAACCACCCGTCTCCGCTGTCGGCCCTGCGTCCGCCAGTCCCTTTCATGGGTAACGGCCACTTTGGCAAGGCACGCGAGTTCCGACTTGAGCACGGATACTGAGTCGCCTGCCGGCTGCTTTCAGCGGGATTCGCGCACCGTCAGCCAGGCGCTGAGCGCGCCGCCTAGGGCAATGATCAGCATGCCCATGACTGCCCATTGGTCGGGGATGTGGCGGTAGAGCAGCCAGCCGGCCATGGCCGCAAACAGGATCTGGCTGTAGAGGTAGGGCGTAATCGTGGCCGGTTTGGCGTATTCGTAGGCCTTGAGCATCAGCAGGTGGCCGATGGCGCTGCCGACACCCATGGCCGCGATGCCGGCAAGCATTGCCGGGCTTGACAGCGGCGCGGAGGCCGTCCAGATCCAGGGCAGGCTGAAGCTGGTCAGCAGCAGTGCGAACAGGCTGGTGTAGATCTGGGTGGTCAAGGGCTTTTCTTTGCCTGCCATGCGACTGCTGACGATCTGATAGCTGGTATTGGCCGCCAGTTGCAACAAAGGCCACAGCAAGGCAGCGCCTGAATAAGCCGTGCCGCCAGGCCGCACGATGATGAGCGTGCCGGTAAATCCCAGGGCGACCAGCACCCAGCGCAGCGGGCTGACTCTCTGGCGCAGCCACAGGGCGGCCACCAAGGTCATGGCCAGCGGCGTCATGGCGACGATGGCTGTGAACTCTGCCAGAGGCAGGGAACGCAAGCTCATCATGGCGCAGGCATTGCTCAGGCAAAACAGCAGCGCTCTGACCAGCTGGAAGCGCCAGTGTGCCGTGCAAAACACCTTCAGCCCATGGCGAAACAGGCCGTAACTCAGCGTCAGGCTGGTTTGCAGCGCATAGCGCAGCCAGAGCGCCATCAACAGGGGCAGGGCGGCTCCCACATATTTGGCGCCTGCATCCAGCACGGAGAAGGATGCGCAGGCCCCCAGCGTCAGAACAATGCCAAGCAAAGGTGTAGCGCTGCGCGATTCAGATATGGGCTTCAAGGCGTTCCGGCTTTGTTTCAGTGCTTTTTCTGCAGGTCAGCTCAGACCTGAGTGCAGGGCAATGGCCGTGATGGCAAAAAATGAGGAGTGGAGAGCAGGTGAGTAGCCGGCGGGAAGGCCTGCATCAATGCAGGCTGAGATTGGGCAGACAAACTGCACGAGCCGCGGGCTGTGCCATGGCATGCATGTAGCCAAGGCCCGATTGTAGATGTGGCCTGCAACAAAAAAGCCCGCAAGCAAGCGCTGCGGGCCTTTGGGGTGTCGCCTTGTTTACCAGGGCAGTGCGCGGCGGATTCTGGCCAGCTTTTCGGCTTGCTCTGGCGAGCTTTGCTTGGCCGTGCGCACAGCCTGGCGCGCAAATACAAACAGCAGCAAGATAAAGCCCGTCAGCACCGTTGCACCCACAGCGACCAGCGATTTCTTGGGTTTGATCGCCTGCTCGGGCAAGGTAGGCATCTGAACGATGTCATCGTTGTCCAGGCCTCCCAGGCGGCGTTCCATGTCCAGAATGGCGCGTTGCCGGGCACTATTGGCAGACAGCAGCTCGCCATAGAGGCGACTGGTGGCTTCGGTCACAGCTTTGCCGGAAGCGATGGAAGCCGCTGTATCGTGCTCAAGCTTGGAGGCTTCCTGCAAACGTTTTTTTTCGCTTTCCAGCTGCTGCTCCAGCTGTTTTTTCTCCAGACCGCGGGGCTTGCTCAAGGGGAATAGTGCGTCCAGCAAGGCTTGATTGAGCTTTTGGGCAGCTTCCGGTGATTTGGCCTGCGTCTGAATATTCAACAACTTGTCTTGCTTGCCTACGGTCACTGAAATCCGCTTGCTGAGCTTATTGATGATCTCCTCGGTGGTGAGGTGATCATCGAGCCCTGCCGTGGGAGCGATCTGGGTCAGCACGTCTGCCGACATGGCCAAGCTGGCCGCCACATTGGCAGTAAAGCCCGAGCTTCCAGTTTCGGCTTGCAGGGTCGAACTGCTTTGGTAGGTCTTGGGAAGCGCAAAACTCACGCCCAAGGCAATGATGCCCACCACGAGGGGGCCGAAAATCAGCAGTTTCCAGTTTTCAACCAGGGTGAGCAGTAAATCGAGCAAATCCAGCTCATCGTCAGGGTGGTTCAATGTATCCATCTGGGGTGGTGTCGTGCTGGTCTGACCAGTGCTGCTATTTTGCATCGTGGGAATCTATCACTGAACAACTGTAGGACGAAGACCGAATTTGCTAGTTTACGTGACTGGCTTGGCCGATTTCACCGCCATTTAACAGTCCGGTGTCTTGCTGCGCTCCAGCAGCATGGAATCCCCATAGCTGAAGAAACGGTAGTGCTGTGCAATCGCGTGCCGATACAAATCCATGATGTGCTCATAGCCGGCAAAAGCGCTGACCAGCATCATCAGCGTGCTTTTAGGCAGGTGAAAGTTGGTGATCAGCAGATCCACCACCTGGTATTGAAAACCGGGAGTGATGAAGATCTTGGTGTCGCCTGTTGTGTTGCCGAATTTGGCCCAGGACTCCAGCGTGCGCACCGTCGTGGTTCCCACGGCCACAATGCGGCCGCCGCGCTGACGGCAGCGCTCCATGGCGGCCAGGGTGGCGAGCGGCACGTCATACCACTCGCTGTGCATGGTGTGCTCGGCCAAGTTTTCGGTCTTGACGGGCTGGAAGGTACCTGCACCCACGTGCAAGGTCACGCTGGCGCGCTCCACACCCTTGGCGTGCAGGGAGACTAGCACGGTTTCGTCAAAATGCAGGGCTGCCGTGGGCGCTGCCACGGCGCCTGGATGCGAGGCGAATACGGTCTGGTAGCGTTCGCTGTCTTCTTTCTCGTCAGGATCGTGTTCGGCGTTTTGCTGGCGCTCGATATAGGGCGGCAGCGGCAGATGGCCGAATTGCTCCAGCAGCTCATAGGGCGTCTCGCCGTTGAGGCCTTTGAATGACAGGTGGAACAGTTGGCCGTTTTCATCGGGCCAGCGGCCCAGCAGCTGGGCTTCGAAGCCGCCGTTCCTGAGTCCGCCGCACAGATGAATCTTGGCGCCGGGCAAGGGCTTCTTGCTCACCCGCATATGGGCCACGACTTCGTTGTTCTGCAGCACGCGTTCGACCAACAGTTCAATCTTGCCGCCGCTGGCTTTTTCGCCAAAGACGCGGGCCTTGATGACCTTGGTGTCGTTGAAGATCAGCAAATCGCCCGCTTGCAGCAGATCGGGCAGCTCGCGGAAGATGCGATCCGTGGGCGGTGTATTGCGACCGTCGAGCAGGCGAGAAGCGCTGCGAATGGCGGTGGGATGCTGGGCAATCAGCGCTTCGGGCAGATCAAAGTCGAAGTCGCTGAGGGTGAATTCACGAGAGCTAGAAGACATGCAGGGCTTGAGGGCCGAACCAGGCCCGTTCCAAGTTCAATCAAACAAGCCGGCAATTGTCTCAAATTGGCGTAAGGGGCGCGGGCTTCAGGGATGAGCTGCCGTGATTTCGGGCTTTGCAGCCACCAGTTCCCTGTACGGCTCCCGGGCCGCAATGCCGTGAGCAGGGTGCATGTCGGCCCGGATTACGATCTCTGTTGCGATGCGAATTGAACCGTCTGCCCTCTGCTATGCTGCCGGAACTGCTGTATATGCATACACTATCCGTGCCCGGCCCAAGCATGCCGCTGCATGCGGGCGGCCGAACTGTACCGAGGAGTTCGCATTGCCTGAGACTGTCAATCCACCTGCTGCTAGCGCTGCCAAAGCGGCGACAGCTGCCAAGCCCGGGCGCGGCCGCAGCGCCAAGGTGCAGGCCGACGGTGCTGGTGTGGGCGAGCAGCCCAAGAAGGCGGCTCCCAGTCCGGCTCAGCAGGCGCTGCAAAAACTGGGGCTCAAACGCGATATCGACCTGGCCCTGCATCTGCCGCTGCGTTACGAGGACGAGACACGCATCACGCCGCTGAGAAATGCCAGGGATGGCGACACCGTGCAGATCGAGGCCACGGTGACGCACAACGAGATCCAGCTGCGGCCCCGGCGCATGCTCAAGGTTACGGTGGATGACGGCACGGGCGAGTGCGTGCTGACCTTTTTCAGCTTCTATCCCTCCCAGCAGAAAACCATGGCCGTGGGCACCCGGTTGCGCATACGGGGCGAGGTCAAGGGCGGCTTCTGGGGGCGGCAGATGATGCACCCGGCTTTTCGTGCGGCGGGCGGCGAGCTGCCGACGGCGCTGACGCCCGTCTATCCCACCACGGCCAGCCTGCCCCAGCCCTATCTGCGCCGTGCCATTGCCACGGCGCTGCTGCGCGCCGATCTGTCCGAGACGCTGCCGCCGGGTGAACGCCCTCCCGTGGTGCAGACCTATGGTCAAAACGGCACGCAGCCTTTGTTTGATCTGCGCAATGCGCTCACCTTTTTACATCATCCAACGCCCGATGTGGCGCTGGTCACTTTGGAAGATCACACCCATCCCGCCTGGCAGCGCCTGAAGGCCGAAGAGTTGCTGGCCCAGCAACTGTCGCAATACGAGGCCAAACGTGAGCGCGCACGACTCAGGGCTCCGTTGCTGCGCGCCGCCAATGAGGCCGGCGATCTCACCGAGCAGTTTCTGGCCCAGCTGCCTTTTGGCCTGACCGGTGCCCAGCAACGCGTGGTGGCCGAGATCCGTGCCGACATGGAGCGCAGCGTTCCCATGCACCGCTTGCTGCAAGGCGATGTGGGTTCGGGCAAAACCGTGGTGGCGGCCCTGTCCGCCGTGGCTTGCATCGAAGCGGGTTGGCAGTGCGCGCTGATGGCACCCACCGAGATTCTGGCAGAGCAGCACTTTGGCAAGCTGGTGGACTGGCTGGAGCCCATTCTTGCTCCGCTGGGCAAGAAGGTGGCTTGGCTGGCTGGTGCGCAGAAAAAGAAAGAGCGCGCGGCCATGCTGGCGCTGGTGGCAAGTGGCGAGGCGGCTTTGGTGGTCGGCACTCATGCCGTGATTCAGGACCAGGTGCAGTTCAAGAATCTGGCGCTGGCCGTGATTGACGAGCAGCACCGTTTTGGCGTGGCCCAGCGCCTGGCGCTGCGGCAAAAGCTGGCAGCTACCGGGCTTGAGCCGCATATGCTGATGATGAGCGCCACACCCATTCCACGCACCCTGGCCATGAGCTATTACGCCGATCTGGACGTCTCCACCATCGACGAGTTGCCGCCCGGGCGCACGCCCATCGTCACCAAGCTGATCGCCGACAGTCGCAAGGACGAGGTGATTGAACGCATAGGCGCCCAGGTATTCAGCGGCCGTCAGGTGTACTGGGTCTGCCCGCTGATCGAGGAAAGCGAGGCGCTGGACTTATCCAATGCCACGGCCACGCACGCGTATCTGAGCGAAATGCTGCCCGGCGTCATGGTTGGCCTGCTGCATTCGCGCATGCCTACGGCCGAGAAAAAAGCCGTGATGGAGCTGTTTTCCGCCGGCGTGATGGGGGTGTTGGTCTCGACCACCGTGATCGAAGTGGGGGTGGACGTGCCCAATGCCTCGCTGATGGTGATCGAGCACTCCGAGCGCTTCGGCCTCTCGCAGCTGCACCAGCTGCGCGGCCGGGTGGGGCGCGGTGCGGCGGCATCGGCCTGCGTGCTGCTGTACTCGGTCAACGACAACGGGCGGCTATCCGATACCGGCAAGGAGCGCTTGCGCGCCATGGCCGAGACCAATGACGGCTTCGAGATTGCCAGGCGCGATCTGGAAATCCGCGGCCCCGGCGAATTTCTGGGTGCTCGCCAGTCAGGCGCCGCCATGCTGCGTTTTGCCGATCTGGAGCTGGATGTGCTGCTGCTGGACTGGGCCAGAGAGCTGGCTCCGCGCATGCTGGAGCGTTACCCCGCACTGGCAGCGCGCCATGTCAGCCGCTGGTTGGGCGGCAAATCCGAATACCTGAAGGCTTGATGCCCAGAATATTGTTTTAAAACGTAAGTATTTGATTCAGTCCAGCTGTTTGTCATCGCCATAGATGCTCTGCATCAAGCATTTGCTGCTGCTGTTTTCATTGAAAATCAATGACTTATGAAAGTTGCATCAGCACGGTGCGTGATTGATACAGCGCATTTCCGAGCCGAAATGGGTGTGGTCGAATCAATCCATTTCAGTTTTAATAGCATTTGACTATTACAGGCCGGCCCGCAAGGATTACGCAATCCCTGAGCTTTCCCAGGCCCTCACCAAAGAGTTGCATGACCCTCACCGAATTGAAATACATCGTGGCCGTGGCCAGAGAAAAGCACTTTGGGCGCGCTGCCGAAGCCTGTTATGTGTCTCAGCCCACTTTGTCCGTGGCCATCAAGAAGCTGGAAGAAGAGCTGGATCTCAAGCTGTTCGAGCGCAGCGCCGGCGAGGTGACCGTGACTTCGCTGGGTGAGGAAATCGTGCGCCAGGCGCAAAGCGTGCTGGAGCAGGCCAACGAGATCAAGGAAATCGCCAAGCGCGGCAAGGACCCGCTGTCCGGCGTTCTGACCCTCGGGGTGATTTACACGATTGGCCCCTATCTGCTGCCTGAGCTGGTGCGCAACTCCATCCGCAACACGCCCCAGATGCCGCTGATGCTGCAGGAAAACTTCACCATCAAGCTGCTGGAGATGCTGCGCACCGGCGAGATCGACTGCGCCATCATGGCCGAGCCTTTCCCCGATACGGGTCTGGCCCTGGCGCCGCTGTATGACGAGCCTTTCATGGCCGCCGTACCCAGCGGCCACCCGCTGGCGGAACGAGATAGCCTCTCGACCACGGATCTCAAGAACGAGACCATGTTGCTGCTGGGCGCCGGCCATTGCTTTCGCGATCATGTGCTGGAGGTCTGCCCCGAATTTGCCCGCTACGCCAGCAATTCCGAAGGCATTCGTCGCACTTTCGAAGGTTCGTCGCTGGAAACCATCAAGCACATGGTGGCTGCCGGCATGGGCGTGACCCTGGTGCCCCGTCTGTCCGTGCCTGCCGATGCGCTCAATAGCGAGCGCCGTCGCAAGTCCGACGAGCCCCATATCCGCTATCTGCCGATTCATGACGAAGACGGCATTACCCCGCCTTCGCGCCGTGTGGTGCTGGCTTGGCGTCGCAGCTTTACCCGCTATGAAGCGATTGCTGCGCTGCGCAATGCGGTCTATGCCTGTCCTTTGCCCGGCGTAACCCGCCTGACGGACTAAGCCGCGCCGCGCTTGGGCACTCAGGCCGCTTTGCAGCGGCCTTTTTGATGCCTGCAGAGCCGGGCGCACAATAGATGCTGGCCGCATCCCACTCTTTTGCCATGACATCCTCTCCCACTTCTCCTGCGCCCGCTGTTCGGCGCAGCCGCCTCTCGCTGTATCTGGACCTGATCCGCTTTAACCGCCCCGCCGGCTGGCTGGTGCTGGTCTGGCCCACGCTGGTGGCGCTGTGGGTCGCGGGTCATGGTTTTCCGGGCTGGCATCTCTTCATCGTCTTTGTGCTGGGAACGGTGCTGATGCGCAGCGCAGGTTGCACCATCAACGATATTGCCGACCGCGACTTTGACAAGCATGTGAAGCGCACCAAGCTGCGCCCCATCACCAGCGGCCAGGTCTCGGTCAAGGAAGCGGCCATGGTGGGCCTGGTGCTTACGCTGATCGCGTTCGGCCTGGTGCTTTCCACCCGCTGGGAGGCCGTGGCCTGGTCCGTGCCGGCCGTGCTGTTCACGATTCTTTATCCCTTCACCAAGCGTTTTTTCGCCATGCCCCAGGCTTTTCTGGGCATCGCGTTCAACTTCGGCATCCTGATCGCGTTTGCTGCGGTGACGGGTGAGGTGAGCGCCACGGCCTGGACGCTGTGGCTGGCCAATATGTTTCTGGTGCTGGCCTACGACACCGAATACGCGATGGTGGATCGCGACGACGACCTGAAGATCGGCATGAAGACCTCGGCCATCACCCTGGGCCGCTGGGATGTGGCTGCCATCATGGCGTTTTTTGCGCTGTGCTGGGGGCTGACGGCCTGGGTGCTGGCACCGTATCAGCTGGGCTGGCTTTTCTGGCTGGGCATGGGCGTGGCGGCAGCGCAGATCGTCTGGCACTTTACGCTGATCAGGCACCGCACACGTGAGGGCTGTTTTGTGGCCTTCAGCAAAAGCCATTGGATAGGCGCCAGCATTTTTGCGGGTGTGCTGCTGGGCTTTGCGCTCAAGTAATCCTGTTTTGATAGCTGCTTGCGCTTTATCCAATTGGGCTTGACGGCTTAAGAGCATGAAAAAACCGGCCTGGGCCGGTTTTTTCATGTCGTCGCAGCCTCAGTGGCCGAACTCGGTGGCCAGTTCCTTGGCGCGGGCTTCGGCCTTGCGCATGGCGGCGATGAAGTGTTCGGGCAGCTTTTGCTCCTGCATATGGGTGATGGCGGCGTAGGTGGTGCCGCCCTTGCTGGTCACGCGCTGGCGCAGCACTTCGGCGCTCTCGCTGGAGCGGGCGGCCAGTTCAGCACCGCCCTGGAAGGTGGCGACCGATAGCTTGTAGGCCTGTTCGGGGCTCAGGCCCATGTCCACGCCGGCCTGGGTCATGGCTTCCAGGAACAGAAACACATACGCCGGGCCCGAGCCGGAGAGGGCGGTCACGGCATCCAGGTGCTCCTCCTGGTTCACCCAACTGATCTGGCCCGTGCTGCTGATCACGGCCTCGATCAAGGCCTTGCCAGCGGCTTCCACCTCAGGGCGGGCAAACAGTCCCGTCATGCCCTTGCCCACCAGCGCGGGCGTATTGGGCATGGCGCGCACGATGCGATGGCTGCCGGTCCAATTGGCAATGCTGTCGGTGTTGATGCCGGCGGCCACACTCAGATGCAGGGCGGCCTGGGTAAACGGGGCGGCTGCAGCGGCTGCGTCCTTGAAGGTCTGGGGCTTGACGGCCCAGACCACCAGGCCGGCCGCTTGCAGTGCGGCCGTGGCTTCGGGCAGCGCTCTGATGCCGAAGTGGCTGTGCAGGGCGGTGCGGGCCGCCTCAAAGGGCTCGACCACGATGATGTTGGCGGCAGGAACACCCTGAGCTATCAGGCCGCCAATGATGGCGCTGGCCATATTGCCCCCGCCGATAAAGGCGATGGAAGGAAAGGTGGTGCTTGCGTTCTGGCTCATGGTCGGTTCACGGATGGCGAATGGAAGTGGATGAAGACTATAAACCTGCGGCGCATCGGCCTGCGGCTTGGCCCTTCACGTGCCGAAGTCACGGGCATGGGCTGCGGTGTCGCAGATTGTTCACATTCCTGACTTGTGCGCATCACCCAAGCGTTTCTAAGATTCACGCGCAGTGCGCTCTGTGCCGCGTTGTGCGGCAGGGACTGCATTGCTCCAAGAGCGGGAGAACATCATGGCATCCAATGTCAAAAAATGGTCGGCAGAGTTTCTGGGGACTTTTTGGCTCACCTTCGGTGGCTGTGGCAGTGCGGTACTGGCCGCAGCGTTTCCCGAAGTAGGCATCGGCCTGCTAGGTGTGTCTCTGGCCTTCGGCCTGACCGTGTTGACGGGGGCCTATGCTTTTGGTCCGGTCTCGGGCGGGCATTTCAACCCCGCGGTGTCGGTGGGGCTGATGGTGGCGGGCCGCTTCAAGGCGTCCGAGTTGCCGGGCTACATCATTGCCCAGGTGCTGGGTGCGATTGTTGCTGCCGGCGTGTTGTATGTGATCGCCACCGGCAAGGCCGGCGCCAATGTCACCGATCTGGCCACCAACGGTTTTGGGGAGCATTCGCCCGGCAAGTTCAACATGCTGGCCGCCTTGGTGACCGAGGTGGTGTTGACGGCCGTGTTCCTGCTGGTGATCCTGGGTTCCACCACCAAGAAAGCGGCGGCCGGCTTTGCCGGCATGAGCATAGGCCTGTGCCTGACGCTGATCCATCTGATCTCGATTCCCGTGACCAATACCTCGGTCAACCCCGCCCGCAGCACCGGCCCGGCCCTGTTTGGCCCGGCAATTGCAGTGGAGCAACTGTGGTTGTTCTGGCTGGCCCCCATCGTGGGCGCTATCATCGGCGCGCTGATCCACAAGGCCTTGCTGGGCGACGAGGAGTAAGCGCAATGCGATTGCCCCGGCTTGACTGGGGCAAAAAAGAAACGGGATGCGTGCTGGTGGCGCATCCCGTTTTTTTTGTTGTTTTCGGGCAGTAGACCTTGCTTGGTAAGCGCTAGTTGCTCACTAATTCATAGTGATGTGGTTTGACGTACGGCCAGCTCCCAGCGTTGCATCAGCTCGTCGGCGCGGGCTTTGTCCTGTGTGGGCATGAAGCGGCGCTCGGCTTTCCACAGGGCAGACAGCTCCTCGGTGCTCTGGTACACGCCGGTGGCCAAACCGGCCAGATAGGCGGCGCCCAGGGCCGTGGTTTCCACACAGGCCGGGCGTACCACGGGAATGCCCAGCAGGTCGGCCTGGAACTGCATCAGCAGATTGTTGACGCAGGCACCGCCGTCCACGCGCAACTCGCTGACCGGGCGGCCGCCATTGGCCACAGCATCGCGGCTCATGGCCAGCAGCAAGGCCGCGCTTTGGTAGGCAATCGATTCCAGCGCCGCGCGGGCAATGTGGGCAATCGTGGTGCCGCGCGTCAGGCCGGTGATGGTGCCGCGGGCATCGGGCTTCCAGTAGGGCGCGCCCAGGCCGGTAAAGGCGGGCACCATCATCACGCCGCCCGAATCGGGCACGCTTTCCGCCAGTTGCTGCACCTGACCGCTGTGTTCTATGGCTTGCAGGCCGTCGCGCAGCCACTGCACCACGGCACCGCCGACGAAGACGCTGCCTTCGAGCGCGAATTGCGGCTGGGTCGAGGCCTGTGCCGCCGAGGTGGTCAGCATGCCGTTGGCCGAGGTCTGGAACTGCCCGCCCGTATGCATGAGCATGAAGCAGCCTGTGCCATAGGTGTTCTTGGCCATGCCGGCTTCAAAACAGCCCTGGCCGAAGAGGGCGCTTTGCTGGTCGCCGGCCACGCCGCCAATGGCAATTTCGCCGCCCAGCACATGCTCCGCCGTCTTGCCGAAGTCGGCGGCCGAAGGCAGGACCTCGGGCAGCAGGCTCTTGGGAATATGCAGGGCGGCCAGCAGCTCCTCGTCCCACTGGTTGGTGTGGACGTTGAACAGCATGGTGCGGCTGGCGTTGGAAACGTCGGTTACATGGCGTTTGCCGCCCGTCAGCTGCCAGATCAGCCAGCAGTCCACGGTGCCGAAAGCCAGTTCGCCGCGCTCGGCGGCCGTGCGGGCGCCGGGGACGTGGTCCAGCAGCCATTGCAGCTTGGTGCCTGAGAAATAAGCATCGATCAGCAGGCCGGTTTTTTGCTGGATGCTGTCGGCCAGGCCGGCGTCGCGCAAGGCGGCGCAAATAGGTTCGGCTCGGCGGTCCTGCCAGACGATGGCGTGGTGAATGGGCTTGCCCGTGGCGCGGTTCCAGACCACGGTGGTCTCGCGCTGGTTGGTAATGCCCACGGCGCGGATATCGCGGGCGCCAAGACCGGCCTTGCTCAGCGCTTCCTTGGCCGTGGTCAGCTGGGTGCGCCAGATTTCCAGCGGGTCATGCTCCACCCAGCCCGGCTGTGGATAAATCTGCGGCAGCTCCATCTGGGCCGAGGCCACTAGGCGGCCCTGGGCATCAAACACAATGCTGCGGGAGCTGGAAGTGCCTTGGTCTAGGGCAAGCAGGTAAGTCGTCATGGCTTACTCGTTTTCTATTCAGGTATTCAGGGGCAGAACAAAGCGCGCCATTTCGGCTTGCTCCGTCCAGCCCTGTTGTTGATAAAAGCCCCGTTGATACGACGGGCGCTCTCGGTTGTTGACCAGCCAGATGCGCTGGCAGCGACGTTCGCGAGCCGCCTGGGTGGCAGCGTTGAGCAGGAGGGTGCCAGCGCCCAGGCCTCGTGCACTATCGGCCACAAACAGCTCGCTGACATAGGCTTCCCAGCCTAGAAGCACGGCCGAAGGCAGCCAGTGAACTGCGCAGTAGCCGCAAATGCCTTGGCTGGCATGCTCGGCCACCAGCAGCAGGCTGGAGTGGGGCGCCGCAATCAGTGTTGCAACGGCCTGCAGGGCTTGTTCATCCGTAGCCTGCTCATGGGCCTTGAACCAGCCTATGCCCTCGAGCAGGGCGGCAATGGCTGCGGCATCCTGCGTCTGCGCGCTGCGGACGGTGATGGCGCTCATTGCGCGACTATGCACTGCACTTCGGCATCGCGCAGCAGCGCATCGAAGGGTGCGGGCGGCGGGGCGTCGGTGAACAGGCGGTCGATCTGATTCAGGCGCGCCAGTTCCACCATGGCCTGGCGGCTGAATTTGCTGTGATCGGCAGCCAGCCAGACTTCGCGCGACTGGCCGATGATGGTTTGGGCTACCTTCACTTCGCGCAGATCAAAGTCGCGCAGGCTGCCGTCGGGCTCGATGGCCGAAATGCCGATCAAGGCAATATCGACCTTGAACTGGCGGATGAAGTCCACGGCGGCCTCGCCCACAATGCCGCGGTCGCGCGTGCGCACCAGACCGCCGGCCACGATGACCTCGCAGTCGGCATTGCTGCTCAGGATGGCCGCCACGTTGAGGTTGTTGGTGATCACGCGCAGGCCACGATGCTTGAGCAGGGCCTGGGCTACCGCCTCGGTGGTGGTGCCGATATTGAGAATCAGCGAGCAGTTGTTGGGAATGGCGTCGGCCACGGCGCGGGCGATGCGGGTCTTGCCCTCGGCGTGCATGACCTGGCGCTGGGGGTGAGCCAGATTCTCTACCGTGGCACTGGGTACCCGCACCCCGCCGTGAAAGCGCACCAGCAAGCCGGCATCAGCCAGCTTCTGAATGTCTCGGCGCACGGTTTGCAGGGTGACGCCCAGCGTCTCCGCCAGTTGCTCCACCGAAGTGGACTGGCGGGCGCGGACTTCTTCGACAAGCTGCAATTGGCGGGGGTTGGAGTTCACGGCGTCAGATGGAGTAGGGTGAAAAAGTCCATGGGCGCAATACAGAGCCCAGGCGCGGCAGTGTGGAATGTAAACCGAAAACAAAGGAAGCAATTGGCCCTGCGCCTGTTTGGCTTGGGATGCGGTCTGCAGGCTGCTATTTCATAGGTTCTCGGGTGGGTTGTGCTGGAATTCTGTGTCGCTTGTAGCCGTCTGCATTCGTTGCATCTGGCCTACATCTGCTGTGAGTGAAATGTGTTTGGTCATTAAGGCGCCGCAAGATGCCGGCAAGGTAAGACATCCCACTTTTTGCGTGAATAGTGGGACTTTATCGAACTAAAACGAAAAGAAAAAACCAGAAACTATGTAGAAATTTGAAAAAAGAGCGAAAATCGCCGCTTCGTCAGTTCGATTGCGTGGTTTGCAGGTACTGGCTATAAGAACGCTGGGAGGCTGAAGCCGTCTTCGCGCCTGGGTTCTGGTGTTGTCGATGTTTTAAGAGGTGTCCATGTCTGCCGCTCCATCCCCTTTGTCCACTGCACGCGCAGATCTGCTCACGCGTCTGGCCCAGCCCGAAACCTATGATCTGGCCATCATTGGTGGTGGAGCGACAGGTCTGGGCGTGGCCGTGGACGCGGCCGCACGCGGTTTCAAGGTGGTACTGCTGGAGTCCATGGACTTTGCCAAGGGCACTTCGTCGCGTGCCACCAAACTGGTGCATGGCGGTGTTCGCTATCTGGCCCAGGGCAATATCTCGCTGGTGCGTGAGGCGCTGCACGAGCGCACCACGCTGTTGCACAACGCCCCCCACCTGGCCCAACCTCTGGCCTTTGTGATGCCGTCTTACAAATTGCTCGATACGCCGTTCTATGGCGTGGGCCTGAAGATGTATGACGCTCTGGCCGGCAAGGCGGGCCTGGGTTCCACGGAGTTTCTGTCTGCCGCCAAGACGGTGAAATACCTGCCGACGGTGCAGCAAAAAAGCCTCAAGGGCGGTGTGAAGTACTGGGATGGCCAGTTCGACGACGCGCGCCTGGCTCTGGCCCTGGCTCGTACAGCGGCCGCCAAGGGCGCTTTGCTGGTCAACTACTGCGCGGCCGAAACGCTGATTTACGAAGACAACAAGGTCGCCGGCGTGATCTGCAAAGACACGGAAAGCGGACGCAGCTTTACCGTGCATGCCAAGTGCGTGGTCAACGCCACCGGCCCGTGGGTGGACTTGTTCCGCCAGCAGGATGCCCAGGCCCAGGGCAAGCCCGTCAAACCCATGGTTGCGCCCAGCCAGGGTGTGCACGTGGTGGTGGACAGGGACTTCCTGCCCTCGGATCATGCTCTGCTGATACCCAAGACCGCCGATGGCCGCGTGCTGTTTGCCGTTCCATGGCTGGGCAAGGTCATTCTGGGAACGACGGACACGCCGCGCCACGATCTGGCGCGCGAGCCGCTGCCTTTCCCCCAGGAACTGGACTTCATTCTTTCGGAAGCCGGCAAGTATCTGAACCGCCAGCCCACGCTGGCCGATGTGCGCAGCATGTGGGTGGGCCTGCGTCCCCTGGTCAAGCCCCAGGATGACGATGGTGCGAACACCAAGAAGATCAGCCGCGAGCACACCGTCATGTCCAGCAAGACCGGTCTGGTGACGGTGACTGGCGGCAAGTGGACCACCTACCGTGCCATGGCCGAGGATGTGCTGACCGAGTGCTTCGATATCGGCCGCCTGCCCAGCCGCCCCGCTGGCGTGACCGTGCACCTGCCTCTGGTGGGCGCTCCGGCGGAGGCGCAAGTCAAGCACCGCATGAACCAGGCCCAGGGCGTGCACTCCTATGGCACGGAAGGCGCTGCAGTGCAGGCCTTGCCGGGCGCGGAAGTCTGGCTGACTGAAGGCCTGTCCGAAGCCATGGTGCGCTTTGCCGCCCGTTACGAATACGCCCGTACGGTGGAAGACATGCTGGCGCGCCGCAGCCGTCTGCTTTTCCTGGATGCCCGCAAGGCCGCCGAGGTGGCGCCGCGCGTGGCGGCTATTCTGGGCGAGGAGCTGGAGTGCGATGCCCAGCTCGACGACTTCCTGGTTCTGGCCAAGCAGTACCTGCCAGCTGTCTGAAGCGGCTAAGCCGTCAAACAAAAACGCCAGAGCCCAGGTTCTGGCGTTTTTGTTTGTGCCGAAAGCCCACATTGAGTCCCACGGGAATAAGTGGTGCGCGAATGACTGTGGCGATCGGTTTGGGTGGCTCGGAAGTAATGAATATCCATTGATATCAATGATTTAATTGCGATTGAAGTTATTTTTTTAGGAGTCGATGGGGCGGTCGTGTTGCAAAGCGCGCTGGCCCCGTGCATTGGAGGTGTCTTTGTTGGCTAAGCGCTTGACGTGCAAAGGAATTCCTGCGACAATCTATGGCTTCACAAGTAAAAACTGTGAAGTGTTCTGCCCAGTGGAAGCCTTTCGGAATGGTCCGGGAGGTGGACGACGGGCCCAAGACTGACTGGCTGCTCTTGATCGGCCCTTGAGAAGACTCTGGGGCTGTCGGGCGTTGCTGGAGCAAGTTGGGAATATTGAAATGATCCAAACAGAATCTCGGTTAGAGGTTGCCGACAACACCGGCGCGAAGTCTGTCCAGTGCATTAAGGTACTGGGCGGTTCTCATCGCCGCTATGCAAGTGTTGGCGACATCATCAAGGTGAGCATCAAGGAAGCAGCACCCCGTGGCCGCGTCAAAAAAGGCGAGGTTTACAGTGCTGTGGTGGTGCGTACCGCTAAGGGCATCCGTCGTGCAGACGGTTCGCTCGTGAAGTTCGACGGCAATGCCGCCGTTCTTCTGAACGCCAAGCTGGAGCCTATCGGCACCCGCATCTTTGGCCCCGTGACTCGTGAACTGCGTACTGAAAAGTTCATGAAGATCGTGTCGCTGGCCCCTGAAGTTCTCTAAAGGAATAGCACCATGAACAAGATTCGCAAGGGCGACGAAGTTATCGTGCTGACCGGCCGTGACAAGGGCAAGCGTGGCGTGGTTTCTCTGCGCAAGGATGACTCCCACGTTATCGTGGACGGTATCAACCTGGTCAAGAAGCACACCAAGCCAAACCCCATGAAGGGCACCACCGGCGGCATCGTGGAAAAGGCTATGCCTATCCACCAATCCAACGTGGCTATCTTCAATGCAGCGACTGGCAAGGCCGATCGCGTGGGCATCAAGGTGAACGCCGATGGCGCACGTGTTCGCGTGTTCAAGTCCAATGGCGCTGAAATCGCCGCCTAAGGAGTAACACATGGCACGACTGCAAAAACTCTATCGCGAAAAGATCGCGGCTGAACTGAAAGAAAAGTTCGGCTACACCTCCGCTATGGAAGTGCCCCGCCTGACCAAGATCACCCTGAACATGGGTGTGAGCGAAGCCGTGGCCGACAAGAAGGTGATGGACAACGCCGTGGCTGACCTGACCAAGATTGCTGGTCAGAAGCCTGTGGTGACCAAGGCCAAGAAGGCTATCGCTGGTTTCAAGATCCGTGAAGGCCAAGCAATTGGCTGCATGGTGACCCTGCGTGGCGTTCAGATGTACGAATTCCTGGACCGTTTCGTTACCGTGGCTCTGCCCCGCGTGCGTGACTTCCGTGGTATCTCCGGCCGTTCGTTCGATGGCCGCGGCAACTACAACGTTGGCGTCAAAGAACAGATCATCTTCCCTGAAATCGAATACGACAAAGTGGATGCTCTGCGTGGTCTGAACATCAGCATCACGACATCGGCAAAGAACGACGAAGAGTGCAAGGCACTGCTCGCAGCGTTCAAGTTCCCCTTCAAGAACTGAGGTAGCGCATGGCTAAAGTAGCATTGATCCAGCGCGAACTGAAGCGCGAAAAGCTGGCAGCCAAGTACGCTGCCAAGTACGCAGAACTGAAGGCAATCGCCGGCGACGCAAAGCGTTCCGACGAAGAGCGCGACGCTGCACGTCTGGGCCTGCAAAAGCTGCCCCGTAACGCGAACCCCACTCGCCAACGCAACCGTTGCGAAATCACCGGTCGTCCTCGTGGCACATTCCGTCAATTCGGTCTGGGCCGCGCCAAAGTGCGTGAATTGGCCTTTGCAGGTGATATCCCCGGTATCACCAAGGCCAGCTGGTAAGCAAGCAGGAGAGATTAAACATGAGCATGAGTGATCCCATCGCTGACTTGCTGACCCGCATCCGCAACGCACAAATGGTCTCCAAGGCCACCGTGTCGGCTCCTTCCTCTAAGGTCAAGGTTGCCATCGCACAAGTGCTGAAGGATGAAGGCTATATCGACGGTTTCCAAGTGAAGACCGAAGACGGCAAGTCCGAACTCGAAATTACCCTGAAGTACTACGCCGGTCGCGCTGTGATCGAACGTATTGAACGCGTGAGCCGCCCCGGCCTGCGCGTTTACAAGGGTCGTAACGCAATTCCTCAGGTCCAAAACGGCCTGGGCGTGGCCATCGTCACCACTCCTCAAGGTGTGATGACTGATCGCAAAGCACGTGCTACCGGTGTCGGCGGCGAAGTGCTGTGCTATGTGGCCTAACGGACATTAAGGAGAAATACTGAAATGTCTCGTGTAGCAAAAGCTATTGTGACCATCCCCGCTGGCGTGGATGTGTCTATCAACGCTGACTCCATCAAGGTCAAGGGCAAGGGCGGCGATCTGTCCCTGGTTCTGAACGCTCTGGTGGCCATCAGCAACAACGACGGCAAGCTGTCGTTCGCACCTTCCAATGATTCCCGTGAAGCTGACGCTCTGGCCGGTACTTTCCGCCAGCTGGTCAACAACATGGTCAAGGGTGTGACCGAGGGCTTCGAGAAGAAGCTGACGCTGATTGGCGTGGGCTACAAGGCTGCTGCATCGGGTTCCAAGCTGAACCTGGCAGTGGGCTACTCTCACCCCGTTAACTTCGAGATGCCTGCCGGCATCACCGTTGCTACCCCCACTCCGACTGAAATCGTGATCAAGGGTGCTGACCGCCAAGTGGTGGGTCAGCTGGCTGCTGAGATCCGCGCCGTTCGTCCTCCCGAGCCTTACAAGGGCAAGGGCATTCGCTATGCGAATGAGAAGGTCGTGATCAAAGAGACCAAGAAGAAGTAAGGAGCTGCATTATGTTGACCAAGAAAGAGCAGCGTCTGCGTCGTTCGCGTCAAACACGTATCCGCATTGCACAGCAAGGCGTGGCGCGTTTGAGCGTGAACCGCACGAACCTCCACATCTACGCCTCCGTGGTTTCGGAAGACGGCACCAAGGTGCTGGCTTCGGCCTCCACTGCAGAAGCCGAAGTGCGCGCCCAAATCGGCGCCGCTGGCAAGGGTGGCAACGTGGCTGCAGCCACACTGATCGGCAAGCGTATTGCTGAAAAGGCGAAGGCTGCTGGCGTTGAGAAAGTCGCTTTCGACCGCGCCGGTTTTGCATACCACGGCCGCGTGAAGGCTTTGGCAGAGGCCGCTCGCGAAGCGGGCCTGCAGTTCTAAGCGGAGCGGATTGAAAATGGCAAAGTTTTCCCCCAAAGTGCAAGACCAAGGCAATGACGACGGTCTGCGCGAAAAAATGATCGCGGTGAACCGCGTCACCAAGGTTGTGAAGGGCGGTCGTATCCTCGGCTTCGCTGCACTGACCGTGGTTGGCGACGGTGACGGCCGCGTTGGCATGGGTAAGGGCAAGTCCAAGGAAGTGCCTGCTGCCGTGCAAAAAGCGATGGAAGAATGCCGTCGCAACCTGATGAAAGTCGCACTCAAGAGCGGCACCATTCACCACTCGGTGAAGGGTCATCACGGCGCAGCACTCGTGGAGTTGCATCCAGCTCCCAAGGGTACCGGCATTATTGCTGGCGGCCCAATGCGTGCTGTTTTTGAAGTGGTGGGTATCACCGATATCGTGGCCAAGAGCCATGGTTCGTCGAACCCCTACAACATGGTCCGCGCAACTTTCGACGCTTTGAAGAACTCCACGACGCCTGCGAACGTGGCTGCAAAGCGTGGCAAGTCGATCGAAGACATCTTCGCGGCCTGATCGGAGTCAAGAACATGACAACGCAACAAACCGTCAAGGTGCAACTGGTGCGCAGCCCTATTGGCACCAAAGAATCGCACCGCGCTACCGTTCGTGGCCTGGGCCTGCGTAAGCTGAACAGCATCAGCGAACTGCAGGACTCGCCCGAAGTGCGCGGCATGATCAACAAGATCAGCTATCTGGTCAAGGTCCTCTGAAAGGATTGATGATGGAACTCAATAGCATCAAGCCTGCAGACGGCGCCAAGCACGCCAAGCGTCGCGTTGGCCGCGGTATCGGTTCCGGTCTGGGTAAGACCGCCGGTCGTGGTCACAAGGGTCAGAAATCGCGTTCGGGTGGCTACCACAAGGTAGGCTTCGAAGGCGGTCAAATGCCTTTGCAGCGTCGCCTGCCTAAGCGTGGCTTCAAGTCGCATCTGCTGAAGTTCAATGCAGAAGTGAGCTTGTCCGAGCTGGAACAGCTCGGCCTGGCCGAAGTGGATCTGGCTGCTCTGAAGCAAGCCGGTCTGGTTGGTTCAATCGCTAAGGTGGTCAAGGTCATCAAGAGCGGTGAAATCAGCAAGGCTGTCAAGCTCAGCGGTATCGGCGCTACTGCCGGTGCCAAGGCTGCCATCGAAGCTGCCGGTGGCAGCATCGCCTGATTAATGTTCTGAAAGAAGACATCCGTGGCTACTAGCGCAGCTCAAATTGCAAAAACCGGTAAGTTCGGCGATCTACGTCGTCGTCTGGTTTTTCTGTTGCTCGCGCTGGTCGTTTACCGTATCGGGGCACATATCCCCGTTCCGGGCATCGACCCAGCGCAGCTGCAGCAGCTGTTCAATGGCCAGCAGGGCGGCATTCTCAATCTGTTCAATATGTTCTCGGGTGGAGCGCTTTCGCGCTTCACAGTGTTCGCACTGGGGATCATGCCGTACATCTCGGCATCGATCATCATGCAGCTGATGACTTATGTCCTCCCGCAGTTCGAGCAGCTGAAAAAAGAAGGTGAATCGGGTCGTCGCAAGATTACCCAGTTCACCCGCTACGGTGCTTTGGCACTGGCAATTTTTCAGTCTTTGGGTATTGCCGTAGCTTTGGAAAGCCAAGCAGGTCTGGTTCTGAGTCCGGGTTTCGGCTTCCGCCTCACAGCGGTGGTCAGCCTCACGGCCGGTACTATTTTCCTGATGTGGCTCGGTGAACAGATCACTGAACGTGGTCTGGGCAACGGTATCTCGATACTGATTTTTGGCGGTATCGCTGCAGGCTTGCCAAGCTCTATTGGTGGTCTGCTGGAACTGGTGCGCACCGGTGCCATGAGCATCCTGGCTGCGATCTTCATTGTCCTCGTTGTGGCAGCCGTGACGTATTTCGTCGTGTTTGTTGAACGAGGCCAGCGCAAGATCTTGGTGAACTACGCACGTCGTCAGGTCGGAAACAAGGTGTATGGTGGTCAGTCTTCGCACTTGCCACTGAAGTTGAACATGGCAGGCGTGATTCCTCCCATCTTCGCTTCCTCGATCATCTTGCTGCCTGCGACTGTGGTGAATTGGTTCAGTGCAGGGGAATCCATGCGCTGGCTGAAGGATATTGCGAGTACGTTGACCCCTGGTCAGCCGATCTATGTCATCCTTTATGCTGCCGCGATCATTTTCTTCTGCTTCTTCTACACGGCCCTGGTCTTCAACAGCCGGGAAACTGCCGATAACCTGAAGAAGAGCGGCGCGTTCATCCCCGGGATTCGTCCTGGTGATCAGACCGCACGCTACATTGACAAGATTCTGGTTCGCCTGACCCTGGCTGGCGCGATCTACATCACCTTCGTGTGCTTGTTGCCGGAATTCCTGATCGTGAAGTACAACGTTCCGTTCTACTTCGGTGGTACATCGCTGCTGATTATTGTGGTGGTGACCATGGACTTCATGGCCCAAGTTCAGAACTACGTGATGTCGCAGCAGTACGAGTCGCTCTTGAAAAAGGCGAACTTCAAAGCTGGTATTTGATGAAAAAGGCAGACCTTCTGTGCCGAAGTGGCGCGAAGGCTGCCTGCTAATAGTTAGTAGACGCCCATCGATCTATCGCGGGCATTGTTTCCCGGTCGATAGGCCGAATGGATGTAGAGTTTTAGGAGAATGAAATGAGAGTTTCGGCTTCGGTCAAGAAAATCTGCCGTAACTGCAAGATCATCCGCCGCAAAGGTGTTGTGCGCGTGATCTGCACGGACCAGCGCCACAAACAGCGCCAAGGTTGATTGAAAGCATTAGAGGACTAATATGGCACGTATTGCTGGCATTAACATCCCACCGCACAAGCATGCTGAAATCGGCCTGACTGCCATCTTTGGCGTCGGTCGTACAACAGCTCGCAAAATTTGCGAAGCTTGCGGTATCGAGTATTCCAAGAAGGTCAAAGACCTGACGGACGCTGATCTGGAAAAGATCCGTGACTTCCTGAATCCAATGACCTTGGAAGGTGATCTGCGTCGCGAAACCACCATGAACATCAAGCGTTTGATGGACATTGGTTGCTACCGCGGTTTCCGTCATCGTCGTGGTCTGCCCATGCGTGGTCAGCGTACCCGCACGAATGCCCGTACCCGCAAGGGTCCGCGCAAGGGTGCAGCGGCTTTGAAGAAATAAGAGATTGAAAGATCACTATGGCTAAATCTCCCGCAAACAACGCAGCTGCTCGCGTTCGCAAGAAAGTCCGTAAGAACATTTCGGACGGCATTGCACACGTGCACGCTTCGTTCAACAACACGATCATCACTATCACCGACCGTCAAGGCAACGCTCTGTCGTGGGCTTCGTCGGGTGGCCAAGGCTTCAAGGGCTCGCGTAAGTCGACTCCTTTTGCAGCTCAGGTCGCATCGGAAGTGGCTGGTCGCGCAGCGATCGAACAGGGCATCAAGAACCTGGACGTCGAAATCAAGGGTCCCGGTCCTGGCCGTGAATCTTCGGTTCGCGCCCTGGGTGCTCTGGGCATCCGTATCACTTCCATCGCGGACGTGACACCGGTTCCCCACAACGGCTGCCGCCCTCAAAAGCGCCGTCGTATCTAATCCAAATCAAGCCCACCGCCGCCCAGATGCATTAGCATCGCGGGCGGCTCCCGTGTTTGCGCACGGTAGATGACACAAAGGAAATCAAGTGGCACGCTATATCGGCCCCAAGGCCAAACTCTCCCGCCGTGAAGGCACCGATCTGTTCCTGAAGAGCGCTCGTCGTTCCATCGCTGACAAGGCTAAGTTTGACACCAAGCCTGGTCAACATGGCCGCACTTCGGGTCAACGCACTTCCGACTACGGTCTGCAACTGCGTGAAAAGCAGAAGGTCAAGCGCATGTACGGCGTGCTGGAAAAGCAATTCCGCCGTTACTTCGAAGCTGCTGACCGCAAGCGTGGCAACACTGGTGCCAACCTGCTGTCGCTGCTGGAATGCCGTCTGGACAACGTCGTGTATCGCATGGGCTTTGGCTCCACACGCGCTGAAGCACGCCAGCTGGTGTCGCACAAGGCTATCACCGTGAACGGCCAGTCCGTGAACATTCCTTCCTTCTCCGTGAAGGACGGCGACGTGATCGCTCTGCGCGAAAAGTCCAAGAAGCAAGCTCGCGTTGTCGAAGCTCTGCAACTGGCCGGCCAAGTGGGCTTCCCCGCATGGGTTGAAGTGTCTGCCGACAAGGCTGAAGGCACTTTCAAGAAGTCTCCTGACCGCGACGAATTCGCAGCCGACATCAACGAATCTCTGATCGTTGAGTTGTACTCGCGTTAATCGTTAGCAGCGACATTTCTGTAAACCGTCCCCACGGCGCGAGGCATCGCGCCGTGGGTGCTTCACCAGCCTTACCGGTGTAACGAGCCGAGGGTATTGAGAGGAAGTCTGCATGCAAACGAATTTGCTGAAGCCCAAGACAATCAATGTCGAACAGCTTGGTCACAATCGTGCCAAGGTTGTTCTGGAGCCGTTTGAGCGCGGCTACGGCCATACGCTGGGCAATGCCCTGCGCCGTGTCCTGCTCTCCTCCATGGTGGGTTACGCAGCGACGGAAGTAACGATTGCTGGAGTGCTGCATGAGTACTCCTCGATCGATGGTGTCCAGGAAGATGTAGTCAACATTCTGCTGAACCTCAAGGGTGTGGTGTTCAAGCTGCACAACCGTGACGAAGTCACCCTGAGCTTGCGCAAGGATGGTGAAGGTGTTGTCACGGCTCGTGATATCCAGACTCCTCATGACGTGGAAATCGTCAACCCTGATCATGTGATCGCCCACCTGTCGCAAGGCGGCAAGCTGGACATGCAGATCAAGGTGGAAAAGGGTCGCGGTTATGTGCCCGGTAACGTGCGCCGCTACGGTGACGAATCGACCAAGTCGATCGGCCGTATTGTGCTCGACGCTTCGTTCTCGCCCGTCAAGCGCGTGAGCTACGCTGTTGAATCCGCTCGTGTGGAACAACGTACCGACCTGGACAAGCTGGTTCTGGAAATCGAAACCAACGGTGCCATCACCGCAGAAGACGCAGTGCGCGCTTCCGCCAAGATTCTGGTGGAACAGCTGGCTGTGTTTGCTCAGCTCGACGGCGGCGATATCGCCAGCGTGTTCGATGCTCCTGCAGGCAACCGTGGTGCCGCTACCGCCTTTGATCCAATCCTGCTGCGTCCTGTGGACGAGCTGGAACTCACAGTGCGTTCGGCCAACTGCCTGAAGGCAGAGAATATCTACTACATCGGCGACCTGATTCAGCGTACCGAAAACGAGCTGCTCAAGACTCCTAACCTGGGTCGTAAGTCGCTCAACGAGATCAAGGAAGTTTTGGCTTCCCGCGGTCTGACGCTGGGCATGAAGCTCGAAAACTGGCCACCTGCTGGCTTGGAAAAGCGTTAATCGCTATAATTGAGAGTTCCGCTTTAGGGTGGAACAGTGCCTCGGGCAGTACCTGATACGGCTGCCTGATTTAATTTAAAAAGATCTACGGATCAAAGGAAAGCACCATGCGTCACGGTCACGGCCTCCGCAAACTGAATCGCACTTCGTCTCACCGCAAGGCGATGTTGCAAAACATGATGAACTCGCTGATCGAACACGAAGCGATCAAGACCACGGTCCCCAAGGCCAAGGAACTGCGCCGCGTCATCGAGCCCATGATCACTCTGGCCAAGGTTGACACCGTTGCCAACCGCCGTCTGGCTTTCGACCGTCTGCGCGACCGCGACAGCGTGACCAAGCTGTTCAACGTGCTGGGTCCCCGCAATGCCAAGCGTCCTGGCGGCTACACCCGTATCCTGAAGATGGGCTTCCGCGTGGGCGACAACGCTCCCATGGCCTTCGTGGAACTGGTGGAAGTTGCTGAAGAAGCTGTAGCAGCCAAGGCTGAATAAGCTCTAGCAGGCCCAAAAGCCTGCTATAATTTGGAATACCGCGCGATGGAGCAGTCTGGTAGCTCGTTGGGCTCATAACCCAAAGGTCGGAGGTTCAAATCCTTCTCGCGCAACCAAATTGAAAACGCCCGCTGACAACAGCGGGCGTTTTTGTTTTTGTGGCCCGCACATCTTGTGCGCTATGGCTGTTTTTGCTGACTACCTATTACTCAAAAAGTGAGCGGCTTGCACTTGTTTCATTTGAACTTCGGCGTGAATATGCTTTGAAGTCATTTTTAAACCGGCGCTAGTTGCTCCTGTTTTTGCTTTTTCCATGGCTGACGCATTGACTGTTCCCGGTACGCTGGGCATTGACTTCGGAACCTCCAACTCGGCTGCAGCCTACCGTCTGCCCGGCCAGACTGCGCGTTTGCTGCCGCTGGAGGGGGCTGCCACCGGCATGCCCACGGCCTTGTTCTTCAACACCGAAGAGCACCGAACCTATTTCGGCCGTGCCGCCATGGGCCAGTACCTGGAGGGTGAAGAGGGCCGGTTGATGCGCTCGCTCAAAAGCCTGCTGGGCAGCGCCTTGCTGCAGGAAAAGACGGCGGTGCACGACAAGCTGATGAGCTATGAGGACATCATTGCCATCTTTTTGAAGCATGTGGCTGAAAAAGCCCGCACGGCGCTTGACGGCCGCCTGCCGGAGCGCGTCGTCATGGGCCGTCCCGTGCATTTTGTGGATGCTCACCCCGAGCGCGATCGCCAGGCCCAGGAATCTCTGGCTGCTGCAGCGCGCACGGCCGGCCTGGGCGAGGTGAGCTTTCAGCTGGAGCCGATTGCCGCAGCGCTGGATTACGAGCAGCGTCTGCAGGCCGAGTCTGTGGTGTTAGTTGTCGATATCGGCGGCGGTACCTCCGACTTCACCGTGGTGCGACTGGGCCCGCAGCAGGCGCTGCATGCCGATCGCACCCAGGACATTCTGGCCACCACCGGCGTGCACATCGGCGGTACGGACTTTGACCACCGCCTCAATGTGGAGCAGGTCATGCCGCTGTTGGGCTACAGGCATATAGGCCCCACCGGGCGTGAAGTGCCCAGCGGCGTGTTCTTCGATCTGTCCACCTGGCATCTGATTCAGTGGCTGTATTCGCCCAAGGCCTTGGCCGGGGCGCGCAATCTCAAGAGCGATTACCGCGATCAGCAACTCCACCAGCGCTTGATGAAGGTGCTGGAATGGCGCGAAGGCCACAGGCTGGCCAACACCGTGGAGCAGGCCAAGATTGCCGCATCCAGCACCAGTGCGGCGGCGGCTCTGGAGCTCGACTGGTTGGAGGCTGGTCTGGCGGCCCAGATCTCTCCCGAGGTGCTGCACAGCCAATTGCAGCATCTGCTGCTGCAGGTGGTGGCTTGCGCTCAGGAATGCGTGCAGCTGGCCGGCATGGACAAGCCCGATGCGATCTATCTGACGGGTGGCTCTTCGGCCCTGCGCACCTTGCGCGATGCGCTGCAACAGGCCTTCCCGGATACGCCTCAGGTCGAAGGCGATCTGTTCGGCGGCGTTGCCACCGGGCTGGCTTACGCCTGAAGACTCAAGAACTTTGCTGTCAAAAATAATAGCTGATAGCGCTTGATGCACAAGCGCTGCAGCTATTTTTTGTTTATTCTTCTTCGGCCTCGCGCTTGAGTTCCAGGGCGCGCTCATAGAGCGTATTGCGACCGGTGCCCGTGATCTCGGCAGCCAGTTTGACGGCGGTCTTGGTGGGCAGCTCGGCCAGCAGCAGCTTGAGCACGCGCTCGGCTTCGCCCGATTCCTGCGGCACGGCCACGGGGTGCAGCACGATGGCGAATTCGCCTTTCACGCGCTGGGGCGAGGCTTGCAGCCAGGCGGCCAACTCGCTGGCGGGCATGGTGGCAATGTCTTCAAACTGTTTGGTGATCTCGCGCGCCAGCGTGACCGGGCGCGCACCTAGCGTGGCCAGGGCCTGCGCCATATCGATGATGCGGTGCGGCGCTTCCAGCAGCACCGTGCAGCGCGATTCGCCGGCCAGCTTTTGCACGGCGGACAAGCGCTCTGCATTCTTGGTGGGCAGAAAACCGGCAAAGACAAAACCGCTTTCACCCTGGGCCGGGGTAACGGCTCCCGCCACGCTGATGGCCGATGTCACGCTACTGGCTCCGGGCAGGGGAATGCTGCGCAGGCCCACGGCCTGCAAGGCCGCGCACAGGCGGGCACCGGGATCGCTCACGCCCGGGGTGCCGGCATCGCTGACATAGGCAATGCGCTGGCCTTGCTGCAGGCGCTCTATCACCTGCTGGGCGGCTTCGGCCTCGTTGTGCTGGTGCACGGCCAGCATCTGGTTGCCCGGGCGCTCCAGCCCGTAGCTGCGCAGCATGCCTTGCGTGTGACGCGTGTCCTCGCAGGCAATGCAGTCCACGGTTTTGAGCACTTGCAGGGCGCGCAGGCTGATGTCGGCCAGATTGCCAATCGGCGTCGCCACCACATACAGGGCTCCCTGCGGATAATGCTGGGACGCAGCCGCATCATGTGCGGCAGTCAGTGCAGAGGCGAAAGAGGTAGTCAATGGATTTCCTTGGAAGCAAAAGCGCCACAGTGGCGACCACCAGCACACAGCGCGGGCAGTGGGCCGAAGAGCAGGCGCTCAGGCATTTACAGGCGCAAGGCCTGAAGCTGATTGAGCGCAATTATCGAACGCCGGGCCGCGGCGGGGGTGAAATCGATCTAATCGTGCGCGATCGCGACGGGTCTCTGGTGTTTGTCGAGGTCAGAAGCCGCAACACCGGTCGCTTTGGCGGCGCGGCGGCCAGCATAGGCCAGTCCAAGCAGCAGCGCATTGTGCTGGCCGCCCGCCACTATCTGATGAAGTTTGCCGCGCCGCCGCCTTGTCGCTTCGATGTGGTGCTGGTGGATACATCGGGTGCGCAAAACCGTGTGCAATGGCTCAAGGCCGCCTTTGATGCCCTGTAGTTACCGCGTCACAGTCTTATATGCAAAATGCGGCTGTAACACTGATGCGTAAATAACGGTTCGCTACGAAAGAGATAACAGCTGGCAGGTATCATCGGGCTTCCATGCTAGAGCAACGAATTCAACAGCATTTCATCGACAGCGCCGACCTGAAGTATCAGGCCGCACAAGCGCTGAGCCAGCCCATTGCATCTGCCGTTCAGGCCATGCTGGCCTGCGTGACCGGTGGTGGCAAGGTGCTGGCCTGCGGTGCAGGTATTTCCGCCAGTGATGCGCAATTGTTCGCTTCCCTTTGTGTGACCGGTTTTGAGCGCGCCCGCCCCGAGCTGGCCGCCATCGCGCTGGTCTCCGATGGCGGCCTGCTGGGCACCGTGGGGGCCACGGGCTCGGGCGGCAATGCCACGCAGTATCTGGCACGCCAGGTGCGGGCTCTGGGTCAGCCCGGCGATCTGCTGCTGGCCATGTCGGTCAGCGGCAACGATGCTGCGGTGCAGGACGCGGTGGAAGCCGCCCATGAGCGCGACATGATGGTGGTGGTGCTGAGCGGGCGCAGCGGCGGCAATCTGGCCGTCCAGGTGCGAGAGACCGATGTGCTGATCTGCGTGCCCCACGACCGTGCGGCACGCGTGCGCGAAACCCATACCTTGATCCTGCATTGTCTGGCCGACGGTGTGGACGCCCAACTACTAGGTGACCAGGAGATGCCTTTATGAAGTTTCAGTGGACCCGTGTGGCATGTGCTGCGCTGACGGCAGCGGCTTTGAGTGCTGCTCTGGGCGGTTGCGTGGCCCTGGTGGGTGGCGGAGCTGCCGTGGCCGGCATGTCGGCCCTGGATCGCCGCACCACAGGCTCGCAAGTCGAAGATCAAGGCATCGAGCTGCGCGCCGATAACCGCATCAATGAAGTGATGGGCGAGAAGGCCCGTGTCAGCGTGACCAGCTACAACCGCGTGGTGCTGCTGACCGGCCAGGCCGGCAATGCCACGGACAAGCAAACCATAGAGAAGCTGGTGCGCGAGCAGCCTACGGTGCGCCAGGTCTATAACGAAGTGGAAGTGCTGCCGTTCACGGCTACGCTGAGCCAGCGCTCCAAGGACACCATGATCACCGGCCAGGTCAAGGCCAGCCTGGTGAATGCCAAGGACATCAGTTCCTCGGCCATCAAGGTGGTGACCGAGAACAATGCGGTCTACCTCATGGGCATCGTGACTCCACGTGAAGCCAAACGTGCTGCCGAGATCGCACGCGGCGTGAATGATGTGACCAAGGTGGTGCGATTGTTCGAAGTGATCTCCGAAGACGAACTGGCTGCCATGCAGACCAAGTCGGCACCGGTCATCGAAGACGACACGGCCAACAAGTAAGCGCGCCAACACATCAAAAAGCCGGACCTGCGTCCGGCTTTTTTCATGCCTTCGCGGATCAGCGCAGGCGCTGGATCAGGCTGGAGGTATCCCAGCGGCTGCCGCCCATGTCCTGCACATCGGCGTAGAACTGGTCGACCAGGGCCGTGACCGGCAGGCGTGCCCCATTGTTCTTGGCCTCTGCCAGAACCAGGCCCAGATCCTTGCGCATCCAGTCCACGGCAAAGCCGAAGTCGAACTTGCCCACCACCATGGTTTGGGCGCGATTGTCCATTTGCCAGCTCTGCGCCGCACCTTTGCCGATCACGTCCAGCACCTTGGGCATGTCCAGATTGGCGCGCAAGCCAAAGGCAACGGCTTCGGACAGACCTTGCAGCAAGCCGGCAATGCAGATCTGGTTGACCATCTTGGTCAGCTGGCCCGCGCCGCTTTCGCCCATATAGGTAAAGGCGCGCGAGAAAGCTTCGGCCACGGGAGCCACCTGCTCGAAGGCGGCTTGATCGCCGCCACACATCACCGTGAGCTGGCCGTTGACCGCACCGGCCTGGCCGCCGGACACCGGCGCATCGATGAAGTGCAGGCCGCGCTTTTGTGCTTCGGCATACAGCTCGCGTGCCACTTCGGCGGAGGCCGTGGTGTGGTCCACAAAAATGGCACCTGGCGGCATGCCGGCGAAAGCGCCGTCGTCGCCCAGGGTCACGGCGCGCAAATCATCGTCATTGCCCACGCAGCAAAACACCATCTGTGCGCCGGCTGCAGCTTCGCGGGGCGTGGCGGCGCTGCGGCCGGAGCGGAACTCTTCATGCCAGCTCAGGGCCTTGGCCGGGCTGCGGTTGTAGACGGTGACCTGATGGCCGGCCTGTGCCAGATGTCCGGCCATGGGCGAGCCCATGACGCCCAGGCCCAGAAATGCCACGGGCAGGGCGGAGGTCGGGGCGTAGCTGCGGGGATGGATGGAGGTGGTGCTCATGGCGCGATACCCAGATTGAATTACACGATGGTCAGGTGTTCGGTGCCTGCGGCCAGATCCTGTGCGCGGGCACGCTGGCTGTTGAGCTTGATCTGCAGGCGCAAGTCGTTGACGGAGTCCGCATTGCGCAGCCCGTCTTCATAGGTGATGAGATTGGATTCGAACAGGTCGAACAGCGCCTGGTCAAAGGTCTGCATGCCGATGTTGCGGCTTTTCTTCATGATCTCCTTGATCTCGGCCACTTCGCCCTTGAAGATCAGATCGGAAATCAGCGGCGAGTTGAGCATCACCTCGATGGCGGCCACGCGTCCCTTGCTGTTTTGCTTGGGAATCAGGCGCTGCGAAATCATGCCGCGCAGGTTCAGCGACAAATCCATCAGCAGCTGCGGGCGGCGCTCTTCGGGGAAGAAGTTGACGATGCGATCCAGGGCCTGGTTGGCATTGTTGGCGTGCAGCGTGGCCAGACACAGGTGACCGGTTTCGGAGAAAGCAATCGCATGCTCCATGGTCTCACGGTCGCGGATTTCGCCCATCATGATCACGTCGGGTGCCTGGCGCAGCGAGTTCTTGAGTGCCGCTTCCCAGCTGTCGGTATCCAGGCCCACCTCGCGCTGGGTCACCACGCAGTTCTTGTGCGGATGCACAAATTCCACCGGGTCTTCCACCGTCACGATATGACCGAAGGAGTTTTCATTGCGCCAGTCCACCATGGCGGCCAGCGTGGTCGATTTGCCCGAGCCGGTGGCACCCACCAGAATGCACAGGCCGCGCTTGGTCATGGCCACTTCCTTGAGCACCTGGGGCACGCCCAGGCCGTCGATGGTGGGCAAGACGGTGGGAATCGTCCGCAGCACCAGGCCTACCTTGCCCTGCTGCAGGAAGGCATTGACCCGAAAACGGCCCACGCCGGCTGGCGAGATGGCGAAGTTGCACTCCTTGGTCAGCTCGAAGTCGGCGGTCTGCTTGTCGCTCATGATGGCGCGTGCCAGCGTCAGCGTGTGCACCGCCGTCAGCGGCTGGGGCGATACCTTGGTGACCTTGCCGTCAATCTTGATGGCGGGCGGAAATTCTGCCGTGATGAACAGGTCGCTGCCGTTGCGGCTGACCATGAGCTTGAGCAGATCGTTGATGAATTTGCTGGCCTGATCTCTTTCCATCGCCGTGTCTCCAGTTCAGTGGCCGGGCACAGCGAGTGTCCGGCATCCATGTGATTGCTATGGCTGGATTTAGCCGGGGAAGTTGTCTGGGATCTTGGCCTTGCTGCGGGCCTCGGCCGAGGTGATGACGTTGCGGCGCACCAGATCGGTCAGGTTCTGATCCAACGTCTGCATGCCCACGTTCTGGCTGGTCTGGATGGTGGAGTACATCTGCGCCACCTTGGCCTCGCGGATCAGATTGCGGATGGCGCTGGTGCCCAGCATGATCTCGTGTGCCGCAATGCGGCCCTGGCCGTCCTTGGTTCTGCACAGCGTCTGGGAGATCACGGCTTGCAGCGACTCCGACAGCATGGCCCGTACCATTTCCTTTTCCTCGGCCGGGAAGACGTCGATGATACGGTCTATGGTTTTGGCAGCGCTCGAGGTGTGCAGGGTGCCAAAAACCAGGTGACCGGTTTCGGCCGCCGTCATGGCCAGGCGAATGGTTTCCAGGTCGCGCATTTCACCCACCAGGATGGCATCCGGGTCTTCGCGCAACGCAGATTTCAGCGCCGCCGCAAAAGACCGTGTCATGGGGCCGACTTCGCGCTGGTTGATCAGGCACTTCTTGGAGTCGTGCACGAATTCGATAGGGTCTTCCACCGTCAGGATGTGACCGTACTCGGTCTCGTTGAGGTGGTTGACCATGGCGGCCAGCGTGGTCGATTTGCCCGAGCCCGTGGGGCCGGTCACCAGCACCAGGCCGCGAGGCTTGAGTGCCAGATCGCCGAAGATCTTGGGCGCGTTGAGCTGCTCCAGTGTCAGGATCTTGCTGGGAATGGTACGAAAGACCGCCGCAGCGCCGCGGTTCTGGTTGAAGGCGTTGACACGGAAACGGGCCAGACCTTCGATCTCGAAGGAAAAGTCCACTTCCAGAAATTCTTCGTAAGCCTTGCGCTGGGCATCGCTCATGATGTCGTAGACCATGGCATGTACGGTCTTGTGATCCAGCGCATCCACATTGATGCGACGTACATCGCCGTGGACTCGAATCATGGGCGGCAGGCCGGCGGACAAATGCAAGTCCGAAGCCTTGTTCTTTACGCTGAAAGCCAGCAATTGCGTGATGTCCACGGAAAGCCCCCTCGTGTTTGATACTCTGGCGGTAATTATGACGACGATTGAAAACAATCTGGGGCAGATTCGTGCCCGTATGGCCACGGCTTGCGCACAAGCCGGCCGCCAGGCTGACCATGTGCAGCTGCTGGCAGTCTCCAAAACCTTTGGCGCAGACGCGGTGCGTGAGGCCGTGCTCGCCGGCCAGCGCAGCTTTGGCGAAAACTATATTCAGGAGGCGGTGGACAAGATAGCCGCCGTACGTGCCATGCAACTGCCGGGTGGCGCCGAGCTGCAATGGCATTGCATAGGCCCCATCCAGAGCAACAAGACGCGGTTGGTGGCCGAGCATTTCGACTGGGCGCAGACCGTGGACAGGCTCAAGATTGCCGAGCGCCTGTCGGCTCAGCGGCCTGCAGGCATGAAGCCGCTGCAGATCTGCATTCAGGTCAATGTCGATGGCGGCGAAACCAAGTCCGGAGTGGTACCAGCCGACGCGCTGGCTTTGGCCCAGGCCGTCGCCGCACTGCCCGGTCTGGTGTTGCGCGGCATCATGAGTATTCCTGATGATGCTCCTGATTTTGAAGCGCAATGTGCAGTACATGAAAAGGCTAGAGTCTTGTTCGAGCACATAAAAAGCAGTGCGCTGCCTGGGCTTGAGCAGTTCGACACCCTGTCCATGGGCATGACGGGCGACCTGGAGGCTGCGGTGGCCGCAGGCAGCACCATGGTGCGGGTGGGCAGCGGGATTTTTGGGGCGCGTAGCTACACCCTCTGAAGAAATTGAAGGCACCCTCTGAGCCGCGTAGCGGCTTCCCCCTCTCTGCTTCGCGGAGGGGGCGATACCTACGCTGCGGAGCGGCGGGGCCACCTAGGCCCTTGCTCGGTATCTCGGGTTTGGGCCGCGCCAGTTTTTACCGCCTGAGCCCTGCCATGCCGTTCAGAGGCAGTGTTTACGGCCTTTTCATCTGGCACTCGCTTGGCTGATCGACCTGCTGCGCAGAATAGACGGCATCGGTTCTGAAGCCGTAGTTCGTACCTTCCCAGCCGGTCTTGACCAGCTTGCCGTCCACCGGTGCGATGGTGTTGACCACCTGGGGCAGCAGCAGCTGGTGATCCTTGCCGCGCATCTTCACGGGGCCGAAGACGGTGTCCATGGACATGTCTTCCATGGCCTTGGCAATCTTCACGGTTTCGGTGGACTGGGCTTTGGCCATGGCGGCGGCCAGCATGCGCGGCACGAGATCCATGCGCGGAGCCAGAAAGTCCTGATTCATCCTGGCCTTGTACTCCTTGGCGCGGGCATCGGCCTGGACGCGATCCGCCATGCCAGGGTGCCATTCGGCCACCCAAGTCACCTGGCCTGTCCTGGCCTGGGAAATGGAAGTCACCGTGCCAGGAAAGCCGCCGGCGCTGTGGTTGAAATAGCGCAGCTTGTAGCCGGCGTCGCCGGCGGATTTGAGCAGCAGCGTCAGATCCTGCCCCCAGTTGCCGGTAATGACCGAGTCTGTGCCCAGCTCCTTCATCTTGGAGACATAGGGCGCAAAGTCCTTGATGCGCCCCATTGGGTGCAGTGTCTCGCCCACAAACTGGATATTGGGTCTGGCCTGGCCCACCATCTGGCGGCCGTAATTGGCCCACTGCTTGCCGTGGGCGTAGTCCTGGTTGAGCAGAAAGACTTTCCGGATCTCGGACTGGCTCTTGATGTAGTTGGCAATCGCCTGCATGCGCATGGCGGTGTTGGCATCGAACATGAAGTGCCAGAAGCTGCAGGCCTTGCCGGTGAGTTCGGGATCGATGGAGGAGTGGTTGAGTATCAGCACCTCCTTGCCCGGATTGCGCTGGTTGTAGCGCGCAGCCGCCTGCACCAGCGCCGTGACCACGGAAGATCCTGAGCCACCCGTCACCACCACGCGGGCGCCCTGGTCTATGGCCGCTTGCAGCGCACTCTGGCTTTCCTGCGCCGATAGCTTGCTGTCGAATTGCAGCAGCTGCAGCTTGGCACCGTTGTACAAGCCGCCTTGCGCATTCACATCGTCGACGGCGTACAGCACGTGGTTGCGCATCACCTCGCCCACATTGGCAAACGGGCCGGAGAGCGGATCGATAAAAGCCATCTTGAACGGCTCGGCCGCCTGGGCTGAAAGCGTGGCCGTGCACAGCGCGGCGGCTGCGGCAAGAGCGGTGAAGCGAGGGGGCATGGATGGGTCTCCTGGAGTGGTGAGCGGGCAGCCGTCGTCCACCGGCGGTTGCGGCCTGTCTTGCTGGTGTCTGACAGACACTTCTAACGGTGGTATCTAACTCTTGGCGGCTTTTTGGGGCGCCGTTTCTGGCGGTGGTGTGGCACGGGCCTTGTTCTTCGCTGCCGCACGGGGCTTTTTCACGGCTTTGCCGGCCGCCATGGTTGTTGCGGCCGGAGTCAGCCCCAGCACGCGGGTGGCCAGCTCGGTCAGCTCGGTCACCATCTCGGCCGTGCCCAGGCGGCCATCGGGGCGGTACCAGTTGTAGAGAAAACCGGGCAGGCTGCAGGCAGCCTGGGCCGTGATGCGGGTTTCGCGAAAATCGAAATGTCCGCTGGCGCGGCCTTGCTCCAGCAGGGCGCAGAACTCCTTGTAGAACTTCTGGGCCACGGCGCGCGAGGCCTTCAGATAGGCGGGGCTGAAAGCCTGCGGCTCGCGGTAGGGAAAAAAGCCGGCCGGGTAATGCGCAATCGTGGCCGCAATCAGGCGCTGCAGCCCGTCCACGGCTTTTTCATGGGCCGGACGCGGATCGTCCGCCGCAAAGTCCAGCACCGTGAAGCAGGCCTCGGTGGGCGACCAGCACAGGGTCTCGAAAATTTCCTGCTTGTTGCGAAAGTAGTAATAGACAAACGGCTTGGTCACCCCCAGCGCCTGCACGATCTGCTCGATGGTGGTGTTGGCGTAGCCATTGCGGTCGAACAGGGCTTCGGCGGCCTTGAGTATGCGTTCGCGTTTCTCGTCCGAGCCTGCCGTGGGCAGGCGCTGGCGGCCCTTGGGCGCTGCCGGTGCAGAAGGTGCTTTCTCTTTCATTTCGGGGTGCGGGTTTTCGTGTGTCGCGATGGTTATACCGATGGGTAGTATTGTTCTACCAGCGGGTATATATTTGCAAGGCATCAAGTCCTGCATTCACTCAAGACAATCCCTGAGATCGCGGGAAACACCGCGCCAGGGCTTGATTTTCAACAGACACCTAGGAGACAAACCATGGCTGATTCTGCGTCCCTCATTCCCCTGCATGAGGTCTTGCGCCGCAACGCGCGCAACCATCCCGAGCGTGATGCCTACCTCTGGTACGGCCAGCACATCAGCTGGCAGCAGATGGATGAGAGCAGCGATGCCGTGGCCGCGCATCTGCAAGGTCTGGGAGTCAAAAAAGGCGAGCCTGTGGCCTTGTTCATGAACAACTGCCCGCAGTACATCGTGGCGCATTACGCCATCCAGAAAATCGGCGCCATCGTCTGCCCCTGCGGCCCGCTGAACAAGGAGCATGAGCTGGACTACCAGCTCAACGATTTGCAGGCCCGTGTCATCATTGCCGCCGACAGCTTGCTGCCGGTAGTGGACAAGGTACGGGCCAGCACCCGCTTGCAACATGTGCTGGCCGTGCGCTATGCCGAATGGCTGCCATCGCACGCCACTTTGCCGCTGCCGCCAGAGCTGCAACAGCCCATGCAGCCCCTGCCTGACGCGGTAATCTCGTTCTGGGATGTGATGCACAGCGCTGCCAGGCCGCAGCCGGTGGCCGTGGCCATGGACGATGTGGCGCTGATGACCTATACCTCGGGCACCACCGGTCTGCCCAAGGGCGCCATGCTCAGCTTCGGCAGTGCCGCACACAAGACGGCTGCAGCGGCCGATTCTTCCGATGTCTCGGGCCAGGACATGTTGCTGGCCGTGGCGCCGCTCTATCACATTGCCGGCATGTCCATGGGGGTGAATATTCCCGTGCACAGCGGTGCGCCCTGCGTGCTGCTGCACCGCTTTGATCCGCTGGCCGTGGCCCAGGCCATAGAGCGCTATCGCGTGAGCTGGTGGTACAGCATCGCGCCCATGAATGTGGCGCTGATGCAAGTCCCAGGCGTGGAGATGATGGACCTCACATCGCTGCGGCGCAACACGGTCACCAGCTTCGGCATTACCTATACCCAGGAGCTGGCCGAGCAATGGCGGCGCTACACGCCGAACTGTGTCTCCAGCGAGGCCGCCTACGGCTTGAGCGAGACCCACACCATGGACACCACCATGCCCGGCAACGCCATACGCTGGGGCACGCATGGCAAGCCGGTGCCGGGCAATGAGATACGCATCATCGATCCGGAAACCGGCCGGCAGCTGGTGGCCGACGAGGTGGGCGAAATCATCATTCGCGGCCCCGGCAACTTCAAGGGCTACTGGAACAAGCCCGAGGCCACGGCCAAGACGCTCAAGGACGGCTGGGTCTACACGGGCGACATGGGCAGGATCGATGCCGATGGCTATCTGACCTTCATCGGTCGCTTCAAGGAAATGATCAAGGTCTCGGGCTATAGCGTGTTTCCCGAGGAGGTGGAAACGCTGCTGATCAAGCATCCGTCGATTGCACAGGCGGCGGTGATTGGCATGCCCGATCCGCAAAAAGGCGAGATGGTGCGAGCCTTCATCGTGCGCAAGCCGGGGCAAAGCCTGGAGGTCGATGAGCTGCTGAGCTGGGCCAAGGCGAACATGGCCAATTACAAGGCGCCGCGCGAGGTGCGCTTTATTGACGCGCTGCCGGCCACGGGCGCGGGCAAGGTCTTGCGTCGCCTGCTGCGGGACATGGCTTGAAATGGGTCGCAACGCATATATGGCAATCGCTTATAGCTATTGAATTGAGAGTTCTATGTTTGAAAAAGTCCTGATCGCCAATCGCGGCGAGATCGCCTTGCGCGTGGTGCGTGCGCTGCAGGAGCTGGGTGTGGCCAGTCTGGCCGTGTATGCGAAAGACGATGCCGCAGCCGCCCATGTGGCTGCGGCAGACGAGGCGGTGGCGCTGGATGCCAGCGGCCCGTCGGCCTATCTGGACGGTGCGCGGCTGCTGCAGATTGCGCAGCGCCATGGCTGCGATGCCCTGCATCCGGGCTATGGTTTTTTGAGCGAAAGCGCAGACTTTGCCAAGGCCTGCGCCGCAGCCGGTGTGCGCTTTATCGGTCCCACGCCGGAGCAACTGTCCTTGCTGGGCGACAAGGCACGCGCCCGGGCGCTGGCGCAGCAAAGCGGCGTTCCGCTGATGCCGGGCAGCCTGAAGGCCGTCACGCTGGGCCAGGCCCAGGATTTTTTTGCAACCCAGAAAGCGGGCGGTGCCACGGGCATCATGATCAAGGCCATTAGCGGCGGCGGCGGGCGCGGCATGCGTGCCGTGATGGAGGCCGACGAGGTGGCTGCCGCCTATGAGCGCTGCTGCAGCGAAGCGCGCGCCGCCTTTGGCGTGGACGGCGTGTATGTGGAGCGCCTGATGACGGGTGCACGCCATATCGAGGTGCAGATTCTGGGCGATGGCAGCGAATGGCCGCTGGCTCTGGGCGAGCGTGAATGCACGCTGCAGCGGCGCTTTCAGAAGCTGGTGGAAATCGCGCCCAGCCCCAGCCTGACGCAGGAGCTGCGGGAGCGCATCACCCAGGACGCGCTGCGTATGGCCGGCGATATCCGCTATGAAGGCCTGGGCACGTTTGAATTTCTGGTGGACCTGAACTCCACGGCACTGCCCTATGTGTTCATCGAGGCCAACCCGCGGCTGCAGGTGGAGCACACGATTACCGAAGAGGTGTTTGGTGTGGATCTGGTGCAGGCCCAGATCCGTTTGGCGGCAGGCGATCACTTTGCCGATCTGGGCCTGAACGTGAACCAGCCGCCGCAGTCGCGCGGCTATGCCATGCAATGGCGCATCAATGCCGAAACGCTGGATGGGCAAGGCAACTCCCGCCCCGGCAGCGGCCGTATTGCAGAGCTGCACTGGCCCCAAGGCCCGGGCATTCGCATCGACAGCCATGCGCAACAGGGCGCCAGCCCATCGCCGCATTACGACACCTTGCTGGCCAAGCTCATCGTGCACAGCAACGCGCCGCGTTTTGAGGAGGTGCTGCGCCGCTCGAAGCGCGCGCTGGCCGAGTGCCGCATTGCCGGATTCGCCACCAATCTGCCGCTGCTGCAGGCGCTGGCCGAACGGCCCGAGATGCAATACCAGGCCGTGCATACGCGCTGGCTGGAAGAAGTTCTGCCGCAGCTGGTGGATGCTTCTGAAAAGATAGCTGACAGCGCTAATTTTCAAAAGAATTCAGCACTTATTTCGGCTGAAATCCAATCCAGTCAAGCGCAAGACGCTCCTGAAAATGCTGTGCTGGCGCCCATGCCGGCCAGAGTGGTGCAATGGTCTGTCGCTGCGGGTGAGATGGTCGCCAAAGGCGCGGAGCTGGGCATTCTCGAAGCCATGAAGATGCAGCATGTGTTGCTGGCCCAGCAGGCCGGCACGGTCCAGGCCTTGCTGGCCGAGTCCGGCAGCTATGTGGTGCAAGACCAGCCGTTGCTGGTGTTGCAGGCTGCCGTCGGTGATGCGGCGCAGGCCGAAGTGGCCGGACAGGCGCAGGATCCGGACCATATTCGCGCCGACCTGCAGCGGGTCAAGGACAGGCACGCTTTGACGCTGGATGCGGCGCGGCCCCAGGCCATGGACAAGCGTCATGCGCAGGGCTCTCGCAGCGCCCGCGAGAACATTGCCGATCTTTGCGATGCCGGCAGCTTTATCGAATACGGCGCGCTGGCGATTGCAGCGCAAAGCCGCCGCCGCAGTCTGGAAGACCTGGTTGCCAACACACCGGCGGACGGCATGGTGACGGGCATAGGCTCCATCAACGCCGCGGAATTTGGCGAGGCGCCATCGCGCGCCGTCGTCATGGCCTATGACGCCACGGTGCTGGCTGGTACGCAAGGGGCGCGCAACCATGCCAAGACGGATCGCATGCTGGGCATTGCCCTGCAGCAAAAGCTGCCCGTGGTGCTGTTTGCCGAAGGCGGCGGCGGCCGACCCGGCGATACCGATATTCCCGTGGTGGCCGGCCTGCATGTCCATACGTTTGCCGCCTATGCCGCGCTCTCGGGCCAGGTGCCCGTGGTGGGCATCACCCACGGCCGCTGCTTTGCGGGCAATGCCGCGTTGCTGGGCTGTAGCGATGTGATCATTGCCACGCGCAGCAGCCATATCGGCATGGGCGGGCCGGCCATGATCGAGGGCGGCGGGCTGGGCGTTTTCAAGCCCGAGGAGATAGGCCCGGTCAGCGTGCAGCACCCCAATGGAGTGATCGATATTCTGGTGGAGGACGAAGCGCAGGCGGTGGCGGCAGCCAGGCATTACCTCTCCTTTTTTCAGGGGCGCACGCAGGCATGGTCGGAGCCCGATACCCGCATGCTGCGCCATGTGGTGCCAGAGAATCGTCTGCGCGCCTATGACAGCCGCACCGCCATGCAAGGCCTGGTGGATGAAGCCAGCTTGCTCATGCTGCGCACCGGCTTTGGTCTGGGCATTCATACCGCCTTGGCGCGCATCCAGGGCAGGCCCGTGGGACTGATGGCCAACAACCCCTTGCATCTGGGCGGAGCCATCGATGCCGATGCGGCCGACAAGGCGGCGCGCTTCATGCAGCTGTGCAACGCCCATGGACTGCCCATCGTCAGCCTGGTGGATACGCCGGGCTTTATGGTTGGCCCGGAGGTGGAAAAAACGGCGCAGGTACGCCATGTCAGCCGCTTGTTTGTAAGCGCCGCCAAGCTGCGCGTGCCGTATTTCAGCGTGGTGCTGCGCAAAGGCTATGGGCTGGGTGCCATGGGCATGACGGCGGGCAGCTTTCATGCGCCCATCTTCAACGTGGCCTGGCCCACGGGCGAGTTCGGCGCCATGGGGCTGGAAGGCGCGGTGCGCCTGGGCTTTCGCAAGGAGCTTGAAGCCTTGCCCGAGGGTGCAGCGCGTGATGCCCTGTTCCAGAAACTGCTGGACAAGGCCTATGCCCATGGCGAAGCCATGCATATGGCGGCCACGCTGGAGATCGATGCCGTCATCGACCCTGCAGACACGCGGGCCTGGCTGGTGCGCGGCTTGGCCGGCAGCCAGGTGCGCGAGAGCACGGGCGGTTTCATCGACACCTGGTGAGCCGGCGCAGCGCGTCTTCAAAAATCTGCCATGAATGCGCGGATATAGCGCGTGTTTTGGAATGCTGTCACCTGTGTTTTTACCGGTGACCGGGCCGCCCGTGCATGGCCGCAGCCCATGCTAAGCTGGATGTTTCCAATGAGCAGCCCGGCAATGCACGGTGCTGCCGACCGTGCCCTTGATGTGCAGGGGTGCGGCCTTTTTGACTGGAGATGATTCATGCCCGGACTGCTTCCCGATATCGATCCCGATGGCCTGCTCGAGTTCTCGGTGGTCTACACCGATAGAGCACTCAACCACATGTCCAAGAAGTTTGTGGGCGTGATGCAGGACATTCTGGTCACGCTCAAAGAGGTCTATCACGCCCATACGGCCGTGCTGATCCCCGGCAGCGGCACTTTCGGCATGGAAGCCGTGGCGCGCCAGTTCGCGAATCGCGAGAAAGTGCTCATCGTGCGCAACGGCTGGTTCAGCTATCGCTGGACGCAGATTTTCGACGCCGATGCCGGTCTGGGCGGCGGCTCTGTGGTCTGCAAGGCGCGCAAGCAGGGTGAGGGCGCTCAGGACCCCTGGGCACCATGCCCCGCAGCAGAGGTGGCCGATGCCATTCGCGCAGAGCGACCCAAGGTGGTGTTTGCTCCGCATGTGGAAACGGCCAGCGGCATTTTGCTGCCCGATGAATATCTGCGTACCGTGGCCGATGCTGCACACGAAGTGGGCGCGCTGTTCGTGCTCGATTGCGTGGCCTCGGGTGCCATGTGGGTGAACATGGAAAGCACCGGTGTGGACGTGCTGATCTCGGCGCCGCAAAAAGGCTGGAGCAGCTCGCCTTGCTGCGCCATGGTCATGCTGTCCGAGCGCGCCCGCACGGCGATTGAAGACACGAAAAGCTCCAGCTTTTCCTGCGATCTGAAGAAGTGGATGCAGATTGCCGAAGGCTATGAAAAAGGCCAGCACGCCTATCACACCACCATGCCCACCGATGCCCTGCTGCGCCTGCGCGATGTGATGCTGGAAACGCGTGCCTACGGCTTTGCCAAGGTGCGCGAGGAGCAGATTGCGCTGGGCACCAAGGTGCGAGCCCTGTTGCAGTCGCGCGGTTTCCCCAGCGTGGCGGCCGAAGGTTTCAAGTCACCGGGCGTGGTGGTCAGCTACACCAGCGATGCCGAAATTCAAAGCGGCCGCGCCTTCATGAAGGTGGGCTTGCAAACCGCTGCCGGCGTGCCGCTGCAATGCGATGAAGGCCCGGATTTCAAGACCTTCCGTCTGGGCCTGTTCGGCCTGGAGAAATGGCATGACGTGGATCGCAGCGTGGGGCATTTGTCCAAGGCATTGGACGATATCGGCATTCCGGCTGCCAAGGCCTGAACATGAAGCCGCCGCGCATGGGCGTGCTGCCCGTCGTGATGGCTGCGGCTCTGCTGTTGTCTGGGCCCATGGCCCGGGCCGAGAGCGTGAGCCGTGCGCCCAATTCGGCCAGGCCGCCCGCCGAGGCTGCAGCCGGCAAGTTGTTTGAAGGCTCGCGCTGGGCCTTGAACTACAACGCCGGCGAAGGCGAGCGCATGTATGACGTGCAGCTGCATGGCGGCGGCCGCATGATCAATACCGATCCCAATGACCGAACCCACGACAACGATCGCTGGGAGGCCAAGGGCAAGTACCTCATCCTGCGCTTTAACGACAGTTACGCCGTTTACCTGGGTACGCTGCAAAGTGATGGCAGTCTCAAGGGCCAGGCCAGCAATGTGGTGGGTGACAGCTGGCCCTGGACGGGCCGTCCATCGCGGGGCGATACGACGGCGCGTTAATTTCCACCGGTATTTGCGCCATAGCGTATGGCGCTTTGTTTGAAGAAAAGCGAATCAGCAAATGAACACGATTGCACAGGCCCTGGTGGCCGCATCCGCACTGGCTTTCGGCTTGGCAGCGCAAGCCGCCGAGCCCGTGACCACGGCCAGCGGCCTGATCTACCAGAGCGTGACCGAAGGCACGGGTGCCAGCCCCAAGGCCTCGGACAAAGTCACGGTGCATTACCGCGGCTACTTCCCCGAGACGGGCAAGGAATTCGACAGCTCCTATGCACGCAAACAACCCATCGATTTTCCGCTCAACGGCGTGATTCCCTGCTGGACTGAAGGCGTGCAGAAGATGAAGGTGGGCGGCAAGGCCACGCTGACCTGCCCGGCCAGCATTGCCTACGGCAGCCGTGGTACCGGTCCGATTCCGCCCAATGCCACGCTGAAGTTTGATGTGGAACTGCTGGCCGTCAACGGTCGCTGAAATAGCAGAATTACAGGCTTGATGTTCCTGAATCAGGAGCGTTCAATGCCTAACCGCTTGGCGGTGCGCTGCAGATTGGCCCTGTCCATCTGCAGCTCGCGCGCTGCGGCGGCCCAGCTGCCTTGGTGGCGGGCCAGCGCATCGGCTACCAGTTGGCGTTCATAGCTCTGCAGCCTCTCGCGCAGACCGGCCTCGTCAGCCGCCTCGGGCACGGGCAGCTCTTTTGGTAGGGCCGAAGAGGGCGCTGGCGCCGGCCCGGAGGCCGGCGATGCTTCCCATAAATCCTGTACCCCTATGCTGACCATGCGCGGCCGCTTTGCCTGGCTGTCGTTACTTGCCGCCGTAGTCTGACGGCTCAAGGCCTTGAGCACGGCGCGGCTGATCAGATGCTCCAGCTCGCGTACATTGCCAGGCCAAGGCTGTAGCAGCAGGGCCGACTGTGCTTGCGCATCCAGGCGCAAGCCGCCCAGGCCCAGGCGGGAGCGGTTCTCTTCCAGAAAATATCCGGCCAGCAGCAGCACATCGCTATCGCGCTCGCGCAGCGCCGGCACCTGCAGCGGATAGACGTTGAGCCGGTGATAGAAATCGGCCCGCATGCGCCCGGCCCGCACTTCCTCGGCCAGATCGCGGTTGGTGGCCGCCACCACGCGCACGTCCACATGGTGCTCGCGGTCCGAACCCAGCCGCTGCAGCTGTCCGCTTTGCAGCACGCGCAGCAACTTGGCTTGCACGGGCAAGGAGAGTTCACCCACTTCATCGAGAAACAGCGTGCCCTGATCGGCCTGCTCGAACTTGCCGCGCCGCTCGCTTTGTGCACCGGTGAAAGCGCCGCGTACATGGCCGAAGAGCTCGCTTTCCACCAGATTGTCCGGCAGGGCCGCGCAATTGATGCTGACCAGGGGCTTGTCTGCGCGGGCGGACTGGGCATGCACGGCCTGTGCCACCAGCTCCTTGCCGGTGCCGGTTTCGCCGGTGATGAGCACGCTCAGATCGCTGGCAGCCACCAGGCCTATGTCTTTTTTGAGCTGGCGCATGGCGGGGCTGTGGCCCAGCATCTCGGGCTCGGAGCGGCTGGCTTCGGCGGGCGTGGGGTGAGAACCCTCGCGCGCCATCTGGGTGAGTTGCTGCACGCGCTCGGCCGTGGCCACGGTGGCTGCGGCCAGATTGCTGAAGGCCTGCAGCATGTCCAGCGCCGCCGCATCGGCAAAGCGGCCGGGCTCCAGTGCATCCAGCGTCAGCAGACCCCAGCTCAGGCCACCGGTTTGCAGCACGCAGCCCATGCAGTCGTGCACGTCCAGCGGACCGTGATGGGCGATCAAGCCGTCGTAAGGGTCTGGCAGAGAGCTGTCGGGTTCAAAGCGCATGGCCTGGCCTGCCGCCAGCAGCTGGGCCAGCCGGGGATGTTCGGCCAGTCTGAAGCGCCTGCCCAGCGCGTCGGGCACCAGGCCGTCAATCGCCACCGGGCGCAGCCATTCGCCTTCCAGGCGCAACAGGGCCACGGCATCGGCCGGCAGCAAGGTGCGCAGAGCGGCAAGCAGGCGGCGCAGGCGCTCGCGCTCGGGCAGGTCCTGGGCCAGATCGGCCACCAGTGGGATGACGGCGTGGAGTATTTTGGTTGCGGTCATATCGACATTGTATGCAGTCAATAAGACTGCTTTCTCATGGAGTCAATTTGACACTGTTTGCTGCAAGTCCTTGTTTTTACAGCCTGTGATAGCTGGCATGGTCTTTGCAGATATGGGTTCAAACCTCCATGAGAAACAAGGAAACCTCTATGCTGACCGATCGCCAACGTGAAATTGTTCGTTCCACCGTGCCGCTGCTGGAAACCGGCGGTGAGGCCTTGACCACGCATTTCTATCAAATCATGCTGGCCGGTCACCCCGAGGTGCGTCCGCTGTTCAATCAGGCCCACCAGCAAAGCGGCTCCCAGCCGCGCGCGCTGGCCCACAGCGTGCTCATGTATGCCAAGAATATCGATCGCCTGGAAGGTCTGGGCAATCTGCCGGCGCAAATCATCAACAAGCACGTAGCGCTGCAGGTGCAGGCCGAGCACTACCCGGTAGTCGGTGCCTGCCTGCTGCGTGCCATCCGCGAAGTGCTGGGTGCCGAAATCGCCACCGACGAAGTGCTGGCGGCCTGGGGTGCGGCCTATCAGCAGCTGGCCGATATCCTGATCGGAGCCGAGCGCAGCGTGTACGAGCAAACCGCAGCCGCGCCCGGCGGCTGGCGTGGTGCGCGTGATTTCAAGCTCAGCCACAAGGTGGCGGAAAGCGCCGAGATCAGCTCCTTCTATCTGGAGCCTGTGGATGGCGGCGCCGTCATGGCGCACCAGCCCGGTCAGTACATAGGCATGCGCCTGGTGATCGATGACGTGGAGCAGCGCCGCAATTACTCGCTGTCTGCGGCCAGCAATGGCAAGAGCTATCGCATCAGCGTCAAGCGCGAAGAGGGTGGCAAGGTTTCCAGCTATCTGCACGATGTCGTGAAGGTGGGCGATGTGCTGCAGCTGTTTGCACCATCAGGCCATTTCACGCTGAAGGATGGCGAGAAGCCGCTGGTACTGATCAGCGGCGGTGTGGGCATCACGCCCACCTTGCCCATGTTGCAGGCTGCGCTGCCCACCGGCCGTTCCATCACCTTCATCCACTGCGCACGCGAGCGCAAGGTTCATGCTTTCCGTGATGCCATCGATACGCTGGCCGCCGAGCATGCGCAGCTGACGCGCCACTACTGCTATGAGACAGTGCAAGCCGATGATGGCGTGGATGCCCAAGGCCATCTGAGTGCCGCGCAACTGGGCCAGTGGCTGCCGGAGTCGCGCGATGCCGATGTGTACTTCCTGGGCCCCAAGGCTTTCATGCGCTCGGTCAAGCAATCCCTGCGCGAGCTGGGCGTGCCCGAGGCGCAGGTGCATTACGAGTTCTTCGGCCCCGCCGAAGCGCTGGCCTGATTGCTATCTTATCAATAGCTTGAAGCGTATGTTCATCAATCGCTTCAAGCTGTTTTTTTAACGGTAGTAGGCTTCCACCGTACCCTTGATCTTGATCAGCAGGGGCTTGCCCTTGCGGTCCAGGGTCTTGCCGGCCGGCACCTTCACCCAGCCTTCGCTGACGCAGTATTCCTCCACGTCAAAGCGGTCCTTGCCGTTGAAGCGGATGCCGATGTCGTGCTCGAACACGGCGGCCACATGGTGGGGGCTGCGGGGGTCGATGGACAGGTGGTCGGGCAGTTCGGGGCGGATGGCGTCGGTCATGGTGTTCTGGGATGCAAAAGACTCAAAACCGGCATTGTCTGCGCAATCGCAAAGGCCTGTCAGGTGCCGCATCAATGCCGGATGACAGGCTTAGGGTCCGTTGCGCCTTGGCGCAGCCTTGGGCCTGCCCTATGCTTGGCCCATGCTCACATCCGAACAACGCCTGACATTGCAGCAGGCCAAGCGCCTGCCTCTGGTGCTTTTGCTGCTGGTGACCGCCGGATTCATTGCCACGGCAGTGACGGGTGCACGCTGGGAGGTCGTCCCCTTGTGGCTGGTCTGTCTGCGCGCGATTTGCGAGGCCGCCATGGTGGGGGCGCTGGCCGACTGGTTTGCGGTGACGGCGCTGTTTCGCCCTATACCGCTGCCCCTGGTGGGACGCCACACGGCCATCATTCCGCGCAACAAGGATCGCATCGGCGAGAACTTAGCCGTCTTCGTGCGCGACAAGTTTCTCGATGCTCCCTCGCTGATGGCGCTGATCGAGCGCAACAACCCTGCACAAGCCCTGAGCGACTGGCTGACCACGCCCGCCAACAGTCAGCTGCTGGGCAAACAGGTGGCGCGCATGGCGCTGGCCGGACTGGAGATGGTGCAGGACAAGCAGGTGGAGAAGTTTCTCAGCCAGTCTCTCAAGGCGGTGCTGTCCCAGCTCAATCTCTCGGGTACGGCGGCTTCGCTGCTCACGGGTCTGACCCAGGGCGGGCGCCATCAGGCCGTGCTCGACGATGTGCTGGCCCGCCTGAGCAGTGTGCTGCGCACCGAGCAGACCCATGTGCTGATTGCGCACACCATAGTCTCCTGGCTCAAGCGCGAGCATCCGCTCAAGGAAAAAATGCTGCCCACCGACTGGCTCAGCGAAAAAGGCGCCAGCGTGTTTGCGGCGGCCATGGACAGCATGTTGCAAGACATTGCCACCAACCCCGAGCACCGCATGCGCGAGGCCTTTGATGCCTCGGTGCACCGCCTGATAGAGCGACTCAAGCACGACCCCGAGTACGAGCAGCGGGTGGAGCAGTTGCGCCACTATCTGCTGCATGACGAAAAGCTGGCCAGCTATCTGCGCGAACTATGGCTGGGCCTGCGCGCCAAGCTGGAAAAAGATCTGGCTGACGAGCATTCGGCCCTGGCCCGCAAGACCACGGCCATGGGCCGCTGGCTGGGCCATTCCCTGGCGCACGACGAGGCGCTGCGCACCTCCATGAACGAGCGTCTCAAGCGCTGGGCCGGCTCGCTGGCGCCCGATGTCTCGCAGTTCATAGGGCTGCATATTGCCGACACTGTCAAACGCTGGGATTCGCAACAGCTGTCCGAACTGATAGAGGCGCATATAGGCAAGGATTTGCAGTACATACGCATCAACGGCACGCTGGTGGGCGGTGCCATAGGCCTGCTGCTGTTTGTGATTTCGCATGCCGGCGCCATCGTGCGCAGCCTGGGCACGATGGCTAAATAATGCTATTTGTTTTGTAGCAGTATGCCGTTTCTCGTCCGGCATGCATGGCGGTTTTGCCGACCTTCGGCAGCCGAACTCAGGCCGCCAAAGATTGAGCCGCCATCAGCTGGCTGCTGAGCTCTGGTTTGCCGCTGCATCAGGCTGCAGCAAATGCATGCCGATCTGCTGCCAGGCCTTGGCGGCATCGTGCTCGCCGGCAAACTGATGGCAGCTGGCGGCCGTCATGGCCACGCGGCCATCTTCCTGGTTCAGATCAAAGGCCAGCTCGCACTGGGCTGCGGCATTGGCCCACATGACGGCCGCATTGGCCGAGCCTTCTTTTTGCAGTGCATGGGCTTCGGCCATCCAGGCCTGGGCCAGGCGGAATGCGGCTTCGGGCTGGTCCATGTCGGCCTTGTGGGCAAGGTAAAACTCCTTGCCGGCGGCCTGCCACAGTGCACGTGCCTGGTTGAAGTCTTGGGTCGCCACCGACTGGGCCTGCGCGACCAGGGCATTGCCGGCCTGCAAATGGGTGGAGTAGCTGGAGGAGTTGCTGTCTTGGGACATGCCGCGATTGTCGCCAAAATTCTTCCCGCCTGTGCGCGTGGGGGGCTAGAAGCGCAAGTCCAGGCTCTGGTGTTTGGCGCCCACGCGAACCTGCCGCTTTTGATTCTGGCCGTCCTTGGTCGTGGCGCTCACGGTATAACTGCCCGCAGGCAGTTTGAGCAGGCAAACCGGGCCGCTGGCCGTGAATGTCTGGGTTTGTTTGCCGCCCTCTATGGTGACGGTGAGATCGGCCAGATACTCGCCGTCCTTGGCCGCAAACAACAGAGACAGCGGATAGTCCTTCATCGCTGAGCGCATGGCGGTGGATTCATCCTTGCCTATGCCGCCGCAGCGGTATTGCAGCGCGCCTTGTTCGCGCATGGCCGGAGCTTCATCTGCAGCAAAGGCGGGCGATGCCGTCACGCTTGCTGCGCACAGCAAGGAAGTCAGAAGGCGGCTGCGCAGCGATGGATGGGTGGTGTAGAAGTACATTCGCGTCTCCGATCAAAGAGCGCCCATGCGCTCCGCCTTCATGGTGAACCGCGAGAGATGCCGCGCATGTCGGCAAGGCCTGCGAGCGCCTGTGGGCCCGCACCGGCCTGGCGCGGTTACTGCAATGGCAGCCGCAGGCCTATGCAGGTGCTGCCGTTGCCGGATTGGGCAAACACCTGGCCGCCATGCATGCGCGCAATGGCCGCCACGATCGCCAGCCCCAGACCGTGGTTGCGGTCTGCCTGACTGCGGGCAGCGTCGGAGCGGTAGAAGCGATCGAACAGCCGCGGCAGATGCTCGGCATCGATCTCGGGGCCGGTGTTGTGCACGGCCAGTGTCAGCTGGCAAGGCGGCGTGCTGTGCGTGATCTGCACCACGATGGTCGAGCCCTTGACGGCATAGCGCGTGGCATTGCCCAGCAGATTGGACAGTGCCCGGCGCAGCAGGCGGGCATCGACTTGTGCGCTGACATCGCCATCAATGCGTACCTGCACCTCCGCTTCCTGCAATGCCGCTTCGTGAAACTCCGTCACCTCGCAGGCCAGGGCGGCCAGACTGGCCACCGCCGTGCGGCGTGCCCCTTCGCCACGGTCGGCGTGCGAGAGAAATAGCATGTCGGCAACGATGCCGGCCATGCGCTGCAGGTCTTCAAGATTGGAGGCCAGAATGTCGCGCAGTTCCTCGGCGTTGCGCGGTTTGCGCAAGGCCAGCTCGCAGCTGCTGATCAGCGTGGTCAGCGGGGTATTGAGTTCGTGCGCCACATCGGCGTTGAAAGCTTCCATTTGCCGGTAGGCTACGGCCAGTCTGGCCAGCAGCGAGTTGAACTGTGCAATCAGGGGCCGCAGTTCCTGGGGTTGGCCGCTGTCGTCCAGCCGTTTTTTCCAGTCGCGCGTCAAGTCCTGCTCGGTGAGCTGACGGGTTTGCTCCAGCAGCAAATGCAGGGGCTCCAGTCCACGGCGTACCAGCCAGGTACTGAACAGCGAGACCAGCAAAGCGCCGACGATGGAGGCCAGGCCCAGCGTCCATGCCAGCTTGCGCAGCATCGCGTCGTCGGGGTGTTTGTCCAGCATCAGCGCGACCTGTACGCTTTGCGCGGCCAGGCTGGGCGCGCGGCTGAGCACGCCGGGCAATTCCACGCTGAAGCTCAGGCGCTCGCTGCGCGGGTCGTTCAAGGGCTGGCGCAATTTTTCAAACAGCAGCTGACCGCTGGCGTCCGTGATGCGCAGCGAGAGTTCGTCGTGTCCGGTCAGAAAATCGTCCAGCATATGCATCAGCATGTCCGGCGTATGGGCGGTGCGGCCTTCCTGCAGCAAATGCTCTACCGCTTGCTGCTTGTGCAGCAGGCTGTCTTGCTGGCGCTGGGTGAGCATGATGGCGGTGACCCAGTAAACGGCCAGGCACACAAAGCCCAGGCCCAGCATGGTCTGCAGCGCCAGAGAGCGCGAGAGGCGCTTGCCCAGATGGGGAATGCCGGGTGTCATGCTTTAGCCCTGAGTAGCAGCACGCAGCTCCAGCACATAGCCCATGCCGCGCACTGTGTGCAACAAGGCGGTGTCGAACGGTGCATCCAGCTTCAGGCGCAGGCGGCGCACGGCCACTTCCACCACATTGGTTTCGCTGTCAAAGTTCATGTCCCAGACCTGGGATGCCAGATCGGTGCGCGACAGCACCTCGCCCCGGCGGCGCAGCAGCAGACTCAGCAGATTGAATTCCTTGGCCGTCAGATCCAGGCGCTGGCCGGCGCGGGTGGCGCGTCTGCGTATCAAGTCCAGCTCCAGATCGGCCATGCGCAGCAGCGTGGCTTCTGGTGTGTTTTGCTGCTGCAATCCGCGTCGCAACAGCACATGGATGCGCGCCACCAGCTCCGAAAAAGCAAACGGCTTGACCAGATAGTCATCGGCGCCGCCTTGCAAGCCCTTGACGCGGTCTTCCACCTGGGCACGGGCCGTCAGCATGATCACCGGCGTCTGGCTGGACTGGCGCAGCGCCGCGAGCACGGCCAGGCCGTCAATGCCGGGCAGCATGCCGTCGAGCACGATCAGGTCGTAAGCCTGTTCGGTTGCCAGATGCAGACCGTCAATGCCGTTGTGGGTGATATCCACCACAAAGCCTTCTTCGCCCAGTCCTTTTTGCAGGTACTCGGCCAGCTTGACTTCATCTTCAATGACCAAAAGCTTCATGGCATTGATTGTCATGCAAAGCCCCGGTTGGCGAAGATGACGAATTTGTCATCTTGAAGTCAGAGCTGTGTCGTTTTGCGCTGGCTACAGTCCCTGAGCCCCAGATATGCCTTGCAATCGTGCAGCGGCTTGCCGGGTGGAGACGGCTATGTATTTTTCCTCGAAGCTGACAGCGGCACTGCTGGCATGTGCCGGCTTGACGGGACAGCTCGCCTGGGCCCAGCTGCCGGCCATACCCGCTGGTGCGCAGCCCATCAGCTTGCAGACCGCTTTGGCCATGGCCATGGAGCGCAATGCCACGCTGCGCGCCGCCAGTCAGGCGCTGGCCGCCAGTGAAGGCGCGGTGTTGCAAAGCCAGGCGCGGCCCAATCCCGAGCTGGCTTATTCGCAGGAAGACACGCGGCGCGAGACACGCTCGATGACGCTGCAATGGAACCAGCCCCTGGAGATCGGCGGCAAGCGCGCCGCCCGTATCAAGGTGGCCGAGTACGGCCGCGAGCTGGCCCAGGCCGAGCTGGATGCCGCACGTGCCGGCTTGCGTGCCGATGTGCGTGCCGCCTTTGTCAACTTGCTGGCGGCCCAGCAGCGCGTGCAGCTCAATGAGAAAACGCTGGAGATCGCCGCCCAGGCGCGCGATGCGGCGGCCAAGCGGGTGCAGGCGGGCAAGATTGCTCCGCTGGAAGAGACCAAGGCGCGGGTGGCAGAATCCAGTGCCCAGCTGGCGCTGGCTCAGGCGCAATCGGGTCAGCGCGTGGCGCGCCAGCAACTGGCGGCCTTGTGGGGGGGCTCCGCCGCTTCTCTGGGGCCGGCAGTCGGTGAAGTCGGCCGCTTGCCCAGCGTTCCAGAACAAGCGGGCTTGCTAGAAAAAATAGAGCAATCTCCGCAATTGATACGGGCGCAGCAAGCGGTTTTGCAGGCGAAGTCTGCGGCGGACCTCGAGCGCGCCCGGCGTCTGCCCGATCCCACTGTCAGTCTGGGCATGAAACGCGCCCAGGAAGTGGGGCGCAACCAGCTGGTGATGGGCATCTCTGTGCCCTTGCCCATTCTGGACAGCAACCGTGGCAACCAGCTGCAGGCTCTGCGCCTGGCCGACAAGGCCGAGGATGAGCTGACCGCCACGCGCCAGCAGTTGCAGGCCCAGCTTTTGCAAAACCACGAGCTGTTGCAAACCAGCCGCGCCCAGGCCGAGCAGCTGAATCGCCAAGTGCTGCCCGCAGCCCAGTCGGCCTATGAGGTGGCGGCCAAGGGCTTTGCCCTGGGCAAGTTCAGCTACCTCGACGTGCTGGATGCGCAGCGCACGCTGGCAGAGGCACGCAGCCTGTATCTGGAGCAACTGGTCGCCACCCACAGCGCGGCCGCCGATATCACCCGCCAGCTCGGCGACGTACCCGGTCTTGAATGAATCTGCGAATCCGATGAACGCCATGAATCTACCCACCACCTCATCGCGCCGCACGGCGGTTGCGATTGCCGTCATTCTTGTTCTGGGCGCCGCTGGCGCTTTCGCCATTTTGCGCGGCACCGAGCCTGCCGCCGCCAAGCCGGACAGCCATGCCCATGCTGGCGCGGAAAAGAGCGGAGGCAAGAGCGAGGACCCGCACGACGACAAACACGAGCATGGCAAGGAGCAAGCCCATGACGACCACGGCGACGAGCCACAGGGCGAGCACAGCCATGAGGGCGGAGCGCATGCAGAGAAGGAGCCGCAGCAAGACCTGCTCAAGCTGGATGCCGCTGCTGCCAAGGCGGCCGGTGTGACGCTGGCCGCCGCAGGCCCTGCTGCCATCGGCAGCACGCTGCAACTGCCTGGCGAGATTCGCTTTAACGAAGACAAGACAGCACACGTGGTACCGCGCGTGGCCGGAGTGGCCGAGAGCGTATCTGCCAATCTGGGGCAGATGGTCAAGAAAGGACAGCTGCTGGCCACGCTGACCAGTCCGGCCGTATCCGAGCAGCGCAGCGAGTTGATGGCTGCGCAAAAGCGCCTGGCACTGGCACGCACCACCTATCAACGCGAAAAGCAGCTGTGGCAGGAAAAAATCTCTGCCGAGCAAGACTATCTGCAGGCTCAGCAGGTCTTGCGCGAGGCCGAAATCGCCGCCGCCAATGCCCAGCAGAAACTGGCAGCCATTGGTGCGGGAGCGGGCTCTGCGGGCGCGCTCAACCGCTTCGAACTGCGTGCTCCCTTCGATGGTGTGGTAGTGGAAAAGCATCTGTCCGTTGGCGAGGCTGTGCAGGACAGCGCTGCGGTTTTCACCGTCTCGGATCTTCGCTCGGTCTGGGCCGAGATGAAGGTGTCCGCTCCCGATCTGCCCTTTGTGCGCGTGGGTGAGAAAGCCGTGGTGCATGCCACGGCCTTTGAGTCGAAGGCCACGGGAGTCGTGGCCTATGTGGGCGCGCTGATTGGTCAGGAAACCCGCACCGCGCCCGCCCGCATCACGCTGGACAACCCGGACGGCATCTGGCGTCCGGGCCTGTTCGTGAATGTGGATCTCACAGCTTCGTCCCAACAGGCGGCTGTGGCCGTGACCACGGCTGCGATCCAGAAGATCGAGGGCGACAAGCCCGTGGTTTTTGTTCCCGTGGAAGGCGGCTTCAAGGCCCAGAGCGTGAAGCTGGGCAAGGCGGATGCCCGAAACACCGAGGTGCTGCAAGGCCTGAGTGCCGGCCAGAGCTATGTGGCGGGCGGCAGTTTTGTGCTCAAGTCCGAGCTGGGCAAGGCCACGGCAGAGCACGTGCATTGACATGTCCCCCCTGAGGCGCTGTGCGCCTTCCCCCCAAGGGGACGACACCTTCGCCTGGGCGGCCCCGCCGCGAGGCGGCTCTTGCTCGATGTCCCTTTGCCAGGCCACGCATGAGCAAAGGCCTCGGATCATGTTTTGGAGTTTGAATGTTTGAGCGCATCATCCGCATAGCCATTGCCCAGCGCTGGTTTGTCATGCTGGCCACCCTGGCTCTGATAGGCCTTGGCATCTACAACTACCAGCGTCTGCCGATCGACGCCGTGCCCGACATCACCAATGTCCAGGTGCAGATCAATACCTCGGCGCCCGGATATTCGCCGCTGGAGACCGAGCAGCGCGTGACCTTTCCGGTGGAGACGCTGATGGCCGGCCTGCCGAATCTGGAGCAGACCCGTTCGCTGTCGCGCTACGGCCTGTCTCAGGTGACGGTGGTGTTCAAGGACGGCACGGACATCTACTTTGCCCGCCAGCTGGTCAACGAGCGCATGCAGCAGGCGCGCGATGCCCTGCCCGCCGGTGTCACGCCCACGCTGGGGCCGATTTCCACCGGCCTGGGAGAGATCTATCTGTGGACCGTGGAGGCCGAAGACGGCGCGACCAAGGCCGATGGCTCGCCCTATACGCCCATGGATTTGCGCGAGATTCAGGACTGGGTCATCAAGCCCCAGCTACGCAACGTGGCCGGAGTGACCGAGATCAATTCCATTGGCGGTTTTGCCAAGGAATATCTGGTGGCGCCGCGGCCCGAGAAACTGGCCGCCTATGGTTTTACGCTGAGCGATATCGTCACGGCGCTGGAACGCAACAACACCAATGTGGGCGCCGGCTATATAGAGCGCCAGGGCGAGCAGTATCTGATTCGCGCCCCGGGCCAGGTGCACGGCATGGCCGATATTCGTGAAGTGATTGTGGGCACGGCGCGAGGCGAACCCATACGGGTGCGTGATCTGGCCGATGTGGGCCTGGGCCGCGAGCTGCGCACGGGCGCCGCCACCGACAACGGCCGCGAGGTGGTGCTGGGAACTGTCTTCATGCTGATTGGCGAGAACAGCCGCGCCGTGTCGCAGGCAGTGGATGCGCGCATGCAGCAGATCAACAAAAGCCTGCCGCCCGGCGTGAAGGCGGTGACGGTTTACGACCGAACGAATCTGGTGGACAAAGCCATTGCCACCGTCAAGAAAAACCTGCTGGAAGGCGCGGCCCTGGTCATCGTCATCCTGTTTCTGTTCCTGGGCAACCTGCGGGCGGCGTTGATCACGGCGATGATCATTCCCCTGTCCATGCTGTTCACCTTCACCGGCATGGTGCAGTTTCGCGTCAGCGCCAATCTCATGAGTCTGGGGGCGCTGGATTTCGGCATCATCATCGACGGTGCGGTAGTGATTGTGGAGAACTGCGTGCGCCGACTGGCCCATGCGCAGGCGAGCATGGGCCGCGCCCTAACGCGCAAGGAGCGCTTTGATGAGGTGTTTGCCGCAGCCAAGGAGGCACGCCGCCCGCTGCTGTTCGGGCAGCTCATCATCATGGTGGTCTACCTGCCCATCTTTGCGCTGACCGGTGTGGAAGGCAAGATGTTCCACCCCATGGCGCTGACGGTGGTGATTGCGCTGTTGGGGGCCATGCTGCTGTCCATCACCTTCATCCCCGCCGCGATTGCGCTCTTCATGGGCGGCAAGGTGGGCGAGAAGGAGAACCGCCTGATGGGTTTGGCGCGCCGCGCTTATGCGCCGGTGCTGGCCAAGGTCATGCGGGCGCCTGCCGTGGTGCTGACTGCCGCCGGCGTGGTGGTGGCGTTGAGCCTGTTGCTGGCCACGCGCATGGGCAGTGAATTTGCGCCCAATCTCAATGAGGGGGACTTTGCGATTCAGGCGCTGCGCATTCCCGGAACCAGCCTCACCCAGTCGCTGGAGATGCAGATGCAGCTGGAGCGGGCGCTGAAGGCGCAGTTCCCCGAGATCGAGCGCGTGTTCGCACGCACGGGCACGGCCGAGATTGCCTCCGACCCCATGCCGCCCAATATCTCGGACGGCTACATCATGCTCAAGCCCCGCGATCAATGGCCTGATCCGGCCCGCTCGCGCGACGATCTTCTGACTGCGGTGCAGGCGGTAGTGGAAAAGATTCCGGGCAGCAACTACGAGTTCTCGCAACCGATCCAGCTGCGTTTCAACGAGCTGATTTCGGGCGTGCGCAGCGATGTGGCGATCAAGATTTTTGGCGACGACATGCAGGTGCTGGAAAAATCGGCACAAAGCGTGGCGGCCATGCTGCAAAACATTGCCGGGGCTTCGGAAGTCAAGGTGGAGCAGACCACGGGCCTGCCCATGCTCACCATACAGATAGACCGCGAGAAGGCGTCGCGCTACGGGCTGAACATGGGCGATGTGCAGGACGCCATTGGCACGGCTTTGGGCGGGAGCCAGGCGGGCACGGTGTTTGAGGGCGACCGGCGCTTCGAGATTCAGGTGCGCCTGCCCGAAGCGATTCGCAACGACATGGAGTCCATAGGCCGTCTGCCGATTGCCCTGCCGCGCGGCGTCGACGGACGCCTGGGCTTTGTGCCGCTGTCGTCGATTGCCACGATGGCGCTGGCACCCGGCCCGAATCAGGTCAGCCGCGAGGATGGCAAGCGCCGCATCGTCGTCAGCGCCAATGTACGCGGGCGCGACATGGGCTCGTTTGTGGCGCAGGCGCAAAAAGAGCTGGAAGGCCTGAGCCTGCCCGCTGGCTATTGGACGCGCTGGGGCGGTACCTTCGAGAACCTGGAGTCGGCCCGCAAGCGCCTGCAAATCGTCGTACCGGTGGCACTGGCCCTGGTGCTCACGCTGCTGTTTGCCATGTTCGGCAACATCAAGGACGGGCTGATTGTCTTTACCGGCATTCCGTTCGCCTTGACGGGCGGGATTGTGGCGCTATGGCTGCGGGGCATTCCGCTGTCCATCTCGGCAGCCATTGGCTTTATTGCGCTGTGCGGCGTGGCCGTGCTCAACGGTCTGGTGATGATTTCCTATATCCGCTCGCTGCGCGAGCAGGGCATTGGCCTGGAGCAGGCCGTGACCGAAGGTGCGCTGACCCGCTTGCGCCCCGTGCTGATGACGGCGCTGGTGGCCTCGCTGGGCTTTGTACCCATGGCGATTGCCACGGGCACCGGGGCCGAGGTGCAGCGCCCTCTGGCCACGGTGGTGATTGGGGGCATTTTGTCGTCCACGGTGCTGACGCTGCTGGTGCTGCCCCTGCTGTACTGGCTTGGCTATCGCCAGAGGCCCTGAAGTCAGACCGTCAGCAGGCTTTAACATGGCAGGCCTGTTTAACGGATGCCTGCCATGACTTCTGCCTATCCACTGCTGCCGGACATTGTTGAAGACCTGCGCCAGGCCCGGCCCACGCTCTGGGCGGGGCGTGGCGGGCAGACGCAGTCCACACACCATGTCAGCGTCGAGCAGGTGCAGCAGGCCGTGCAGCGCTTCGAGCGCTTTGCTCCCCTGCTGGCTCAGTTGTTCCCTGAGCTGCAGGCCAGTGGCGGGCGTATCGAATCGCCGCTGGTGGCCGTGCCGCAGATGCAGGCTGCGCTAGGCCTGTCGCCAGAGCTGGGGCAGTGCTGGGTAAAGGCCGACCATGGGCTGCCCGTGGCCGGTTCCATCAAGGCCAGGGGCGGCGTGCACGAGGTGCTGGAGTACGCCGAGCAAATTGCCCTGCAGCATGGTCTGTTGAAGGACGGCGACTATCTGCAGCTGGCTTCGGACCAGGCAAGGGCGGTTTTTGCCCGGCACCAGGTGGCGGTGGGTTCCACCGGCAATTTGGGCCTGTCGATTGGGGTGATGGCCTCGGCTCTGGGCTTCAAGGCTGCCGTGCATATGTCGGCCGATGCCAAGGAATGGAAAAAGCAGCGCCTGCGCTTGCGCGGCGTGGAGGTGGTGGAGCACGCGGGCGACTATGCCCAGGCCGTGGCCGCCGGCCGCAAGCTGGCCGAGCAAGATCCGTTTTGCCACTTTGTGGATGACGAGCACTCGCTGTCTCTGCTGTTGGGCTATGCGGCAGCGGCTCCGCATCTGGCGCAGCAGCTGGGCCAAGCGGCTTGCGTGGTGGATGCCGAGCATCCGTTGTTTGTCTATATTCCCTGCGGTGTGGGCGGCGCACCCGGCGGTGTGGCACTGGGCCTGCAGCAGATTTTTGGCGAGCATGTTCACTGCTTCTTTGCCGAGCCGGTGCGCTCGCCGTGCTTTATGGTGGAGATGCTGGCCGGCGAATCCGCGCTGCCGGGGCTGGGCCCGCACCCCTCGGTTTACGAGCTGGGCATGGACAACCACACCGAGGCCGACGGCTTAGCCGTGCCCAGCGCCTCGCAACTGGCGGCCGATGTGGTGCGTGGCTTTCTGGGTGGCGTGTTCACGGTGGAAGATGCAACGCTGTTTCGTCATCTCTACCTGCTTGAGAGCACACAGGGCATGCGCATAGAGCCATCGGCGGCGGCAGGCTTCAGCGGGCCGCAGGCTTTGCTCAACAGCGAGGCAGGGCGGGACTATCTGCAGCGCCACCAGTTGCTGGAGCAGATGGCCCAGGCCACGCATATCGTCTGGACTACGGGCGGGCTGTTTGTGCCCGAAGCCGAATACGCGCAGTTTCTGGCGCGGGGCCAGAAACTTCAGCAGACAGCGTAAATCAGCGCGTCAAAAGCGTGGCAGATCGGGGTGGCTGATCTGGCCGCCGCGCACCAGCATCTTGCCGTATTCGGCGCAGCGGTTCAGCGTGGGGATCACCTTGCCGGGGTTGAGCAGCGAGAGTGGATCGAAAGCCGCCTTGAGGGCGAACATCTGCTGGTTCTCCTCGGTGCTGAACTGGGTGCACATGCTGTTGAGCTTTTCCACGCCCACACCGTGCTCGCCGGTCACCGTGCCGCCCATGGCCACGCTGGTTTCCAGAATGTCGGCACCGAACAGTTCGCAGCGGTGCAGCTCGTCGGGGTTGTTGGCATCAAACAGGATCAGCGGGTGCAGATTGCCGTCGCCGGCGTGAAACACGTTGGCGCAGCGCAGCTGGTATTTTTTCTCCATCTCCTGAATCGCCAGCAGAATGTCGGCCAGACGCTTGCGCGGAATGGTGGAATCCATGCACATATAGTCGGGGCTGATGCGGCCGCTGGCCGGGAAGGCGTTCTTGCGCCCGCTCCAGAAACGCAGGCGCTCTTCCTCGCTCTCGCTCACCGTGATGGCGGTGGCACCGGCGCTGCGCAGCACCTCGCTCATGCGGGCGATTTCTTCTTCTACTTCCTCGGGCGTGCCGTCGGACTCGCACAAGAGAATCGCCTCGGCCGTGAGGTCGTAACCGGCGCGCACAAAATCTTCCACGGCAGCCGTCATGGGCTTGTCCATCATTTCCAGCCCTGCGGGGATGATGCCGGCCGCGATCACGGCGGCCACGGCCGCGCCGGCTTTGCGCACATCGTCAAAGCTGGCCATGATGCAGCGCGCCAACTGGGGCTTGGGGATGAGCTTGACGGTGACTTCGGTGACCACGGCCAGCATGCCTTCGCTACCGATCATGGCGGCCAGCAAATCAAAGCCGGGGGTGTCGAGAGCCTCGGAGCCGAATTCAACCGGCTCGCCTTCGATGGTGAAGCCCTTGACTTTCAGCACGTTGTGCACGGTCAGACCGTATTTGAGGCAGTGCACGCCGCCCGAATTCTCGGCCACATTGCCGCCTATGGTGCAGGCAATCTGGCTGCTGGGGTCGGGGGCGTAGTACAGGCCGTAGGGGGCGGCGGCCTCGCTGATAGCCAGGTTGCGCACGCCGCACTGCACCAGGGCCGTGCGGCTGTAGGCGTCCACGTTCAGGATTTTGTTGAACTTGGCCAGCGACAGCGTCACGCCCATGGGATGGGGCATGGCTCCGCCCGACAGACCCGTGCCCGCGCCGCGCGCAATCACGGGCACTTGCACGGCATGGCAGGCCTTGAGCACGGCTTGCACCTGTGCATAAGTCTCAGGCAGGCAGACCAGCAGCGGGCGCTGGCGGTAGGCCGTGAGCCCGTCGCACTCATAAGGCGTGGTGTCTTCGCTCTGGTAGAGCAGGGCGTGGGCCGGCACATGGGGGCGCAGCGCGGCCAGCACCTCGGCCTGGCGCTTGGCTCGCTCGGAGAGCGCTGGTTGGCGATGTGCGGCGTTGGCCGCTTTGCTGGAGGCGGCAACAAGGTCGGTGAAAGTGCTGGCAGGCGTCATGTGCATCACTGTAGGGGATGTGCTGCCAGCGCGGTGTGAGCTTTATTGCAAGCCTGCTTGAAATGCGCTGCGGGCTTGGAAGTCGCCAGCCTTGCTATGCTTCAAAAAATAATAGCTTCAAGCGCTTTTTCTTATTGGGCTAGAGCCAGTTATTCTCTGAAATGTCCTCCTGCGTCAATCACGGCCAGGCCTACATAGCTGGAGCCAGCGCGCGGCATGGCAAAGCGCAGGCTCATCGCTCCATAGCGGATTTCTCCCATGGCATCCAGTGCTGCCATCAGCCCTATGCGGCTGGCTGCAGGGCCGGCCTTGCGCATGGCCTCCAGCAGAGTTCGGGTGTTGAGAAAAACTTCCAGGCCCAGATAAGAGGCGGGCGGCATGCCGCTTTGGGTCAGCAGCTGCTGATAGTCCTTGACGGCGGGGACTGCGCTTTTCCAGGGGCTTGGCACCAGCGTGGTGAACACCGTGCCGCGGGTATGCGCTCCCAGCCCCTGCACCACGGCACGGCTGGCCTGGGCCGCCAGGTTGTAGAACTGGGTGCCGACCTGGGCTTGCCGCGCCCTGGTGATCAGACCTATGGTGGCCGGAGCGCCGGCCAGCACGATGACGGCTTGCAAGCCGGGCAGGGCCGCCAGCTGCTTGGCAAGCTCGGGCGCATTGCTGCCCGAGGCCTCTATGGCCAGCGTTGCCAGCGGTTTGTGCCCTGCGCCGGCCAGCGCCGAAAGTGCGATCTGCAGGCTGTCTTTGCCAAAGCCGTCATTCTGATGAACGATGGCAATCTGCTGTTGGCCCAGAGTCTGCATCTGCTGCAGCATGGCGGCGATTTCAGCCTGGGCGCTGGCGCGCAAGGGATAGGCATAGCGGCCCGGCTGCTGGCGCATGCTGCCGGCTCCGGCTATGACTCCCACCAGAGGCGTCTGACCTTGCTGCAGCTCGGCTTGGATGGCGCTGCAACTGGCCGTGCCCCAGCAGTTGAGCAGGGCCACCGCGCCTTCATGAATCAGCTGGCGCGCGTTGCTGGCAGCGCGCTGGGGATCGTAGCCGTCGTCCAGGATCTTGAGCGTCAGCGCCCGTCCGCCCAGGCCGCCCTGACGGTTGAGTGCCTCGATCTGGGCCTGCATGATGGCCTGCCCTTCCTTGCCGGCTTCAGCCTGGGCTCCGGACAGCGGCAGGCTGGCCGCTATCGTCAGGTGATTTTCCTGGGCCTGTGCCGACAAACCGGTGGCTGCAATGGCGGCGATCAGCCAAACGCCGGGCAGTGTGCTGCGCATATGTCTCCTGTCTTTGTGTTGTCAGTCCATGGTGGATGGCTTGCAACAGGGGGAGAAGAGTAAAAGTGCTGCAGTGTCGGCAGGGGGAGACGTTAGGCTGTTTTGACCTGGGTATGGCGCAAGCACTTGATGGCTGTCAGCCCATGGCCTTGCGCAGCCATTCGGCAAAGGCCGCGCATTCCCAGCGGTCCATGGTGCCGGTTTCCCAGCACAGATAGTGGGCATGGGGGCTGGGGGCATCCACATCGAACAGACGCACCAGTGTGCCGTTTTCCATCCAGGGCGCGCCCAGCTTGTGGCGTACCAGGGCCACGCCCATGCTGGCAGCGGCGGCGTCGCACATCAGGCCGATGTCGTTGAACTGGGAGCCTTCATTGGGCTCGGCCATCTGCAGACCAGTGGCGGCAAACCAGGTGCGCCAGGGCTCCAGCGGGCTGCGCAGCAGCGGCAGGCCTTCCAGATCTTCGGGGCACTCGAAGGGACCGTATTCGCGGATGAAGGCGGGCGATGCCAACGGGGTAACCACGTCGCGTGCCAGCTCGATATGCTCCACATCGGCGTAGTGGCCGGCGCCATAGCGCACCATCAGGTCGGCATCTTCGGCAATCACATCGAGCAGCGGGATGGATACCTGCAACGCAATATCGATTTCGGGATAGGTATCGGTGAACTGGCGCAGGCGTGGAATCAGGATGACGCGTGCAAACGTGGGCGTGACGGCCAGCTTGAGCCGTCTTCTGCCCGGTGCGGCCGAGGCGCCGGGAAAGCGTTGCAACGCGCCCAGGCCTTCGCGCACATGGGCCAGGTAGGCGCTGCCGTCAGTGGTCAAAGAAAAATCGGCACGGCCAAAAAGGCGCGTGCCGAGAATCTGTTCCAGCTGCTTGACGCGGTGGCTGACGGCACTGGGGGTGACGCACAGCTCTTCCGCCGTCTGCGTGACGGAGCGCAGGCGGGCCAGGGCTTCAAAAGTGAGTAGGCACTGTATGGGCGGGATACGCCGTGCACCGCTGCTGTTCATGGCCGCGGCGCTACCGGTGACGGTGTTGGTGACGGTTATCCCCATGTGCGGATTGTGCAGTACGTCACCATTGGCATCACGGTTGGCCTATGACCCACAGGCATTAACGAAAGACCACGGTCTTGTGACCGTTGAGGATCACGCGGCGTTCGCTATGCCATTTCACGGCACGGGCCAGCACCTGGCTTTCGGTGTCGCGGCCGCGAGCGGTCAGCGTCTCGACGGTGTCGGTATGATCGGCGCGGGCCACGTCCTGCTCGATGATGGGGCCTTCGTCCAGGTCGGCCGTCACATAGTGGGCGGTGGCTCCGATCAGCTTCACACCACGGTCATGGGCCTGGTAGTAAGGCTTGGCACCCTTGAAGCTGGGCAGGAAGCTGTGGTGAATATTGATGGCCCGACCCGACAGCTTGGTGCACAGGTCGTTGGACAGCACTTGCATGTAGCGGGCCAAAACCACCAGCTCTGCGCCTTCTTCCTGAATGATTTCGTACTGGCGCTCTTCGGCCTGGGCCTTGGTGCCGGCCGTCACGGGAATGTGATGAAAGGGAATGTTGTAGCTGGCAGCGAGCTGATAGAACTCGCGGTGATTGCTGACGATGGCACGAATCTCGATGGGCAGCAGGCCGGATTTCCAGCGGAACAGCAAATCATTGAGACAATGGCCTTCCTTGCTGACCATGATGACGGTCTTCATGCGCTCGGCCTTGGAATGAAGGCTCCACTGCATTTGATATTGGTCAGCCAGAGCCGTGATAGCGGCCTTCAGCGCGGAGGCGTCCTTGTCATCGCAGGCAAACTGCACGCGCATGAAAAACAGGCCTGTGGCGGGGTCGTTGTACTGAGCGGCTTCCTCAATGTTGCCGCCTTGTTCGAGCAGAAAGCCCGAGACGGCATGCACCAGCCCTAGGCGATCGGGGCAGGATAGGGTAAGAATATAGGCTTGGGTCATAGCCGCACAATTGTCGCAGCAAGCGCGTGACTCTGCGGACAAAGGAAATACATGGAGAGCAAAGAGCGGTATCGCCGTGTCAGTTTGTGGGGACTTTTCGTCCTTTACATGTGCGCGGGGCTGCTGTGGCTGTGGGCGCAGGCAAGTGTGCTGGATTACTTCGACGCGCCAGTCAATTCTCGCTCGCTGAAGTGGCAGATTGCGCTTTTCCTCAGCTGGCTGTTGTCGACGGCGGTGGTCGGGGTCTGGTTGCTGCAGCGCATGCGCCGCGCCGAGCACCGGCGCAACGAAACCGCGCAGGAGCTGGCGCTGATCGTGCGCCACGCACCGGCTGGCATGACTCGCGTGCAGGTGGAAAATGCCGAGATCATCTGGGCCAATGACAAGCTGGCCAGCTGGCTTGGCCTGAGCGTGGAGTCCCTGGTGGGGCAGGATTTTCGTCAGTTGGTGCAGGTCGACGATGCGCAGGAGTCAAAGCGGCTGATCACGCAGTTGGTCGACGGCCATCTGACGCATTTTCAGATGCAGCGCCGCTGCGTTCACCAAAGCACAGGCCGGGTCACGCAAGTGCTGTGCACCTTCAGTCGGGTTCATACAGCGGTGGGCAAACCCGTAGCCCTGGTCTGTGTGCTGCAGGACATGAGCGAGATGCTGGCCGCCGACGAGCGTCAACGTCTGGCTGCGACCGTGGTGGAGAACACCAGCGAAGGCGTGGTCGTCACCGATGCAAACAGTCGCATTCTGTCGATCAACAAATCCTTTACCCGTCTGCTGGGTTTTACCGAAGAGGAAATGCTGGGCCAGACGCCGCGTATGTTCAAGTCCGGCCGCCACGACAAGACCTTTTACGAGCAGATGTGGGAGAGCATGCGCACCACGGGTCACTGGCAGGGCGAAGTCTGGAACAAGCGCAAGAATGGGGAAATCTTCCCCGAGCGCATGTCTCTGAGTGCCGTCAAGGACGACGCTGGCACGGTGACGCACTATGTCTGCATGTTCACCGACATCTCGGCCGAGAAGGCGCGCGAGAAGCAGCTGGAGTTTCTGGCACACCGTGATGTGCTGACCGGCCTGCCCAACCGCAGCCTGTTCACCAGACTGCTGGACGAAGCCGTGGAGCAGGCCCAGGACGTGGACCAGGGGCTGGCGGTCATGCTGCTCAATATCGACCGCTTCAAGGATGTGAACGACAGCTACGGTCACTCCATTGGCGACAAGGTGCTGCAGCATATTGCGGTCAAGGTTCAGGCGGCTCTGGGCAGCGAGGACGAAATCGGCCGCATGGCGGGCGACGAACTGGCGGTGATCGCCAAGGGTCTGGGCAGCCGAGAGGAGGCCGTGGCCCTTGCCGAGCGCCTGATGGCCGCCGCCGCCCAGCCATGGACTTCACCCGATGGTCTGTCGGTGGTGGTGAGCGTGAGCGTGGGCATCTGCCTGTACCCCGAGCATGCGAAAACCAGCAGCGAATTGCTGCAAGGCGCACATGCCGCCGTCTACGGAGCCAAAAACCGCAGCGCCAGTGCCTGGTGCTTTTTTCATGAAGACATGACGGTCGCGGCCCATGAGCGGCTGGCGCTGGAGTCGCGCTTGCGCAAGGCGTTGGAGCTGGACCATATGCGCCTGTACTATCAGCCGCAGATAGACTTGGCCACAGGCCGCCTGGTGGGAGCCGAGGCGCTGGTGCGCTGGCTGGACCCCGAGGAGGGGCTGATCTCGCCGGCGCGCTTTATTCCGGTGGCGGAAAGTTCGGGCGTCATCGGCCCGCTGGGCCTGTGGGTATTGCGGGAGGCCTGCAGCCAGGGGCAGCGCTGGCGCGAGGCCGGCATGCCGGACATTATTGTTGCCGTCAATGTCTCGCTGCACCAGTTCCTGCTCACCGATATCGCGGGGGCCACGGCCGAGGTGCTGCGCGAGACGGGCTTTCCCGCCAGTCAGCTGGAGCTGGAGATCACCGAAAGCGCGCTGGCCACCCAGCCCGAAGAGGCGCTGGCCGTGCTCAAACGCCTGCGTGAGCTCGGTCTGCGCCTGGCAATCGATGACTTTGGTACCGGCTATTCCTCGCTGGCCCACCTCAAGCGCTTTCCGCTGGATTTGCTCAAGATCGACCAGGGTTTTATTCGCGATATTCCGCACAGCACCGACGATATGAGCATCAGCAGCTCCGTCATTGCCCTGGGTCATGCCATGGGCCTGAAAGTGCTGGCGGAAGGAGTGGAAACACGCGAGCAGCTACAGTTTTTGCAGCAAAAAGGCTGCGACTACATGCAGGGCTATCTGTGCAGCCGGCCCTTGCCAGCGGCCGACTTCATGCAGCTGCTGGAGAAGACGCACGCCGGTCAGCCATTGGTGGAGCTGCTGCCTGAAGTGGATGAGACCTTCATCATTTAAAGGGCGGGTGTTCAACTCAAACAAAGAGGCGTCCGAAGACGCCTCTTGGCTTATGGCTGAGCGGGCTTGCCGCCTGCTGGCGCGGCTCGCTTTTGCCATTGTTCGCGCAGCTTGGCGCATTGATCTTCCGAAGCGGTCGCCGGCAGAACCTGCCACCAGTCGGCTGCAAAATGAAGAGCAGCTTGCGTATATTCAGCGCGGGCTATAGCGGTTTTTGGCTTGAAGTTTTTGGGCAGCCAGGTCGGCACGCCGATGTCGGCGCGCGAATGGCCGCGTCCTGCCACCAACAGCACGCTCTGGCCCGGGCTGGCCGCCTGCGCGGCCTGGGTCAGGACCTTGGCCATGCTTTCATCGCGCGCCAGCTGAATCCTGGCCATGGGGGCGAACTGGGATTCGGGCAGCAGCCCGCAGTGGCCGTCCTTGATGGCATTGAGCTGCTCCTGCCAGCCGGCAGCGCTCAGGTGGCTGTCATAGCGAGCCTCGGCCATGGCCTGCTTCATTTGCGTGCGTGGCAGATTGCCGCCCAGCACGGGCACGCCAGCGCGTACGGCGTTCATGACCACAGGGCCGTAGTCCTGCCAGGGCCAGCCGCCGGGCGCTCCACCTTGCTCCCAGAGCAGGGCGGCTTTGACCTCGGCCTCACTGGCACTGGCGGGCAGGCCCTGGGTGCTGCCGCCGGCAGGGGCCATTTCCACCACCACGGTGGCCAGCCGGCCCTGGGTTGCCAGATGGCGCACAGTCTCGGCTTCCCAAGCATGGTGGGCGCTTTGGTCGTGTTGCTCACCCAGCAAGATGAGAGGCGTGCCCGCCCATTGCTGCAAAGTCTGCTGCCACTGGCCCGGGGCCGTCAGCGGCATGGCTGGTGGCGTGGCCGTGCTGGCGCAGCCGCTCAGCGTGACGAGCGCGGCGCAGGCCAGGGCGCCCAGCGTGCCCAAGGTGTGGCGCGGCAGCGCCTTCGCATCGGAAATCCATGAAGTCCACATATCAACCAGTCCTATCTTGAAAGACGGGGCATGGCTTCGTACATGAAGGAAATCGCACCGGCTTTGCCCACCGAAATTGCCGCGATACTGCGGCAATTGCCCCGATTGTCGCGCCTAGCCGGTACCCCGTTCGCATGTCTGTCTTGCCATTCCCCGCTTTTCTGGCCCGAGCGGCCGCCACTTTGGCGCTGGCCTGGCTGGCAGCGCTGCTGTGCACGGCACTGCACACCCCCTTGCCCTGGATGCTGGGGCCGTTGATTTCCGTCTCCCTGGTCTCGATTGCCGGTGCTCCCACGCAAAGCTCGACCCGGCTGCGCAACCTGGGCCAGTGGACGATCGGTGCGGCGCTGGGTCTGTATTTCACGCCGGCGGTGACGGAGCTGATCGTCGGCCTGTGGTGGGCGATTGTGCTGGCCATTGTCTGGGCCTTGCTGCTGGGCTGGGCTTTTGGTCGCTGGCTATACCGGGTGCAGGCGCCCTCCATGCTGCAGCTGCCGGGTATGACGGCTGCCAAGTTGCGCGCCACCACGTATTTCTCGGGCTCGATTGGCGCGGCGTCCGAGATGACCCTGCTGGCCGAGCGCGAACATGCGCGCACCGATCTGGTGGCTGCCAGCCACAGTCTGCGCCTGGTGATCGTCACGGTGACGATTCCGTTTGCCCTGCAATGGGCGGGCCTGCATGGCGACCCCAGCCTGAGCTTGCCCAGCATTCGCATCGTGCAATGGCCGGGCTTGGCCTGGCTGGTGCTGGCCACGGGGCTGGGCGCACTGGTGATGCTCAAGCTCAAGCGTGCCAACCCCTGGTTTCTGGGGGCGCTGATGGTCTCCATGGGGCTGACCATGGCGGGGATTGAGCTGTCTGCCGTGCCGCAGTGGCTGATGAATGCGGCCCAGCTGGTGATCGGCGTCAGCCTGGGGGTGCGTTTTCGGCGCGAATTTGTACATACGGCCCCGCGCTGGCTGGGCATGGTGGCCGTGGGTACCGTGGGCCTGATGCTGATTTGCGCCGGTTTTGCCTGGCTGCTGCACGGTGCCACAGGTCTGCCCTGGGTCACGCTGCTGCTGGGTACCTCGCCGGGCGGCATTACCGAGATGGCGATTACCGCCAAGGTGCTGCAGCTGGGCGTGCCGGTGGTGACGGCGTTCCAGGTCTGCCGCCTGATTGCGGTGCTGTTGCTGGTGGCGCCGCTTTATCGCTGGTTGAACCCTGAGGCGCAGCGGACATAAAAAAAGCCGCTAGGGCTAGCGGCTTTTTTGAGGTTGCAACACTGTCAGTGCACGATGACTGGCTGTTGGGCCAGACCGGTATAGGTGTCCAGAATGTCCTCGACCTCTTCCTCGGTGGGCGCGTCTTGCTGCCAGGCAAGGATTTGCTTTTGGAACATTTCGGCCCAGGATCCGTCCAGATAGACCTCCTTGCCCGAGCGCTTGTCCACGATTTCAAAACCGTGGCGCGGCAGCTGAGGTCCGCTGGTGGTTTCCGAGGGTGGAGCGTCTGCTTCCATGTCTGGACGCAGATGGAGCACCGCAAAAGATTCGGAGTCGTAAAGCATTTGCATGGTGTTCCCCCTTTCACTTCCAGTTATGGGTGTCGCTTGCCATTGACATGACCCACATGGCGGCGAAGTGCTGCGTTTCAAGACCTGAGACGCCTACCCGGGCACTTGAGGACAGTATTCCACGGTTTTGCGTCGGTGCAGCCAAACCGCGACTCCTGTTTTGCGGTAGGAGAGCCGCCGTGGTGGACGAAAGCCTATTTCGGCGTTTTCATTGCGTCACCGGACGGTATTTCTTGAGTTTCAGGTCCACAAAATCGTCCTGGCCCTGGGTCAGGCGTATGCGCACTGGCAGATATTGCATGGTCGGGGCCAGCCAGATTGCGCCCTGCTGGTCGCTTTTGTTTTGGCCGGGCAGCTTGTCCAGGCGCAGGGCCATGACGCTGCCTATGGGTAGCTCCAGCGCCTCGGTGGCGCCCACCCTGAAGCGCCAGCGAACGGCGGATCTGGCGCCGCTGGTGGTCAGGTCAATCACCGTACCCTGTGGATAACGTTCGGGCCCGGCCGCCATCAGGGCCGACAGCTGCAGGAAGACGCTCAGGCGGTCCTGCACGCCCTCGGCAATGGCGGCATCGGCTGTACCGTCGCTGAATCTGGCCTTGCCGGTGGGCAGGTCAAAGCTGGCGGACTGGGTTTTGCGGCCTTTGTCGATGAAGTTGAGCGGCTGCAGGCCGTTGGGAGTGATCAGGCCTTCGCTGGTCTGGGCGCGCTCGCCCAGCAAGAACATGCTGATGGACTGGCGGGCCTGGTAGTACTGGCCGTCGTGCTGCCATTGCAGCTCGGCTCCTGCCGAGTAGTTGAAGCCTTTGACCTGGCCGGAGGCATTGAATTCCAGCGTGGCCCCGCCGGGCAGGGCGATGGGCAAGGGTGTGCCCGGTGGCAGCGGGGCACTGCCGGCCGGCGTGATCTGCATGGGCTTGGCGGTATCGCCATCGCTGATTTCTGCGGGCTCGGGTTCTGGCGGGGGCGGAGCCGGCGGCTCGGGCGCGGAGGCCGTCTGCGTGGAGTTTGCTTCTGTTTCAGGAGCTTTCGGCGATTGCGTATCGCTGGCTAGGGCCTGATTTGACTCTGATTCTGGCGCCGCAGGCTCTGGTGCAGGCGCCGGGGCGGGCACTCTGGGCTGAGGAGCTGCTTTGGGCGCTGGTTTGGGGCGGGGCGCGGGAGTTGGTTTGGGGGCCGGTTCAGGGGCAGGGGCCGGGGGGGGCGGCGGCGGCGGTGCAATCTCCACCATGCGGGTCTGCATCAGCAGCTGATCGTCCTTGGCCTGGGGTTGGATGTCCGCAGCGGGCAAGCTCCACAGCAGCGCCGCATGGGCCGCCAGGACCACGCCGGTCACGGGGATCAGGGCTTTGGAGGGGCTGCCCATGGTGGGTTCCGGTGCAAGTGCTTTCAGGTCTCTGGCGGCAGCTGCTGCGCACTGCTCCAGCCCAGATCGCTGGAGAGCTGGCGGGCTGCGGCCTGCAAGGGGGTGTCTATGGCGCCACCATATTCGGGATCGAAAGTCGCCAGCGAGCCCAAGGTCATCAAGCCCAGGACGATATGGCCCGAAGCATCGAACACCGGCACGCAAAAAGCCACGATGCCGGGCAGCACGGTATCGACCACGCGGGCCGTGCCGCGCTGAAGCACCTCGGCCAGCATGGCGTCCACGGCCTCCAGCGTCTGGGGCAGGTCCTGGCGACGGGCCTTGCGGGCGCGCTCCAGTTCGGGCTCCAGCAGCGGGGCGGTCATCTCGCGCGGCAGCCAGGCCATATAGCAACGCCCCGTGGCCGAGGCCAGCATGGGCATCACATCGCCCAGGCGCAGATTGGCGGTGACGGACTGCGCGCATTCTTCCCAATGCACGATGGTGGGGCCGTGGTTGCCCCAGACGGCAATCGCCACCGTGTGATTGAGTTCCTCCATGAGCGAGGGCATGCGGGCCCGGGCCAGCCGTACCGGATCCAGCCGGCTCAGCGAGGCCAGGCCGATCCTGAGCGCCGCAGGCCCCAGGTCATAGCGCAGGCTGCGCTCGTCCTGTGTGACCAGACCTACGCGTTGAAAGCTGACCAGATAGCGGTGAGCCTTGGCGGCACTCATGCCGGCATTGGCCGCCAGGTCCTTGAGCATGAGCGGGCCGCGGGCTTGTGCCAGGGCCTCAACTAGGGAGAAACCCACTTCAACCGACTGAATCCCTGCGCGTTCCTTGTCCATTGCAATAGAATTTGTTTTTGTTTAGTTAAATCAATTTAACCAATCGTAATTTGCTGTCGGGCTGACTGGCATGTTGCCAGGGCTTTGGCGCCCTACGATTGGCAGGAGCGGCAATGAAACTGGCAACTTACAAGGATGGCTCGCGTGATGGGCAACTGGTCGTGGTTTCGCGCGACCTGAGCCTGGCCCATTATGCGACGGGCATTGCAAGCCGCATGCAGCAGGTGCTCGATGACTGGGCCTATCTGGCGCCCCAGTTGCAGGATCTCTCGCACGAGCTCAACAGCGGCAAGGCGCGTCACGCGTTTCCCTTTGATCCTCAGCGCTGCATGGCACCGTTGCCCAGGGCCTACCAATGGGCCGACGGCTCGGCCTATATCAACCATGTGGAGCTGGTGCGCAAGGCGCGCAATGCCGAGGTGCCGGCCAATTTCTACACCGACCCGCTGATGTACCAGGGCGGCAGCGACGACTTCATAGGCCCGCGCGACGAGGTCATCGTGCCCAGCACAGCCATGGGCATCGATTTCGAGGCCGAAATCGCCGTCATCACCAGCGACGTGCCCATGGGCAGCACGCCGGAGCAGGCGCTGGACGGCATACGCCTGGTGACCCTGGTCAACGATGTCAGCCTGCGCAATCTCATTCCCAACGAGCTGTCCAAGGGCTTCGGCTTTTTCCAGAGCAAGCCCGCCACGGCCTTCAGCCCCGTGGCCGTCACGCTGGACGAACTGGGCGATGCCTGGAAGGGCGGCCGCCTGCACCTGACGCTGCAATCGACCTGGAACGGCCGCAAGGTCGGCATGTGCGATGCGGGCGAGGACATGACGTTTCACTTCGGTCAGCTGATTGCCCATATCTGCAAGACCCGCAATGTGCGTGCCGGCTCCATCGTGGGCAGCGGCACGGTGAGCAATCGCGGCGTGGAAACCGGCAAGGGCAAGGACAAGCGCATGGAGTGGCCCAAGGGCTATAGCTGCATTGCCGAAAAGCGCTGCATTGAAACCATTCAGGATGGCGCGCCCAAGACCGAGTTCATGCAGTTTGGCGACACCATACGCATCGAGATGAAGGGCAAGGACGGCCAGAGCATTTTTGGCGCCATCGACCAGAACATTGCTCCGCCCGGCGGCAGCGATGCCGCTGCAGCAGATGTCCAGTCGCTCTGAAACCGGCCTGAAAAACACCATGTCCTCTCTGAAGAAGCCTTTGCTGCAGCGCGGCCTGCTGGCTGCCGCCCTGGCGCTGTGCACGGCCATGGCCTGGGCCGCGCCGGCGATCGATCGCTCTTCCCAGGAGCCGCCCATGGCCGCGTCCACCGTGGGCTTGGTCAGGGTTGCGACCTGCCCGCCGCCGGTGCAGATGCCTACGCAGGCCGAGCTGCAGGCGCTGGCGCAGAACCTGAAGGACCGGGGCCTGCTCTGGCGGGTCGGCCATGGCGGGCGCAGCAGCTGGCTCTACGGCACCATGCATGTAGCCAAGCGCGAGTGGATGCTGCCGGGGCGCAGCATCATGCAGGCCATGGCGGGCGTGGACAAGCTGGCGCTGGAACTCAATGTGATGGACCCGGAAGTCGGCAAGGCCTTGGCGCAGGGACTCAAGGCCCGTGACGATGCGCCTGAACTGGCGGCCGCACTGGCCGCGCGCCTCGAGCTGCAGCGCCAACAGGCTTGCGCGCCGGAGCTGGCCGGTCTGCGCCCCGAGGCACAGGTGTTGGGCCTGCTGGCCATGGCGGGCCGCAGCCATGGGCTGGACGCCCAATATGGCGTGGACATGATGCTGGCGGGCATGGCCAGCGGAATGCGCAAGCCGGTGCTGGGGCTGGAAACCGTGCAGGCCCAGCTCGATGAGCTGGTCTCGGACGACCCGGCCAAGATAGAGGATGCCGTGAACGACGGCTTGAAGCAGCTGGAAAGCGGCACGGCGCCGGAGCAGATGCAGCAACTGGCCGAACTATGGGCCGACGGCAACGAGCAAAAACTGGAGAGCTACGCCGACTGGTGTGACTGCGCCAACACGCCGCGTGAGCGTGCCCAGCTCAAACGCCTGCTGGACGACCGCAACGCAGGTATGGCCGACGGCATCGTCCGGCTGCTGCAGGAAGGCCAGAGCGTGTTTGCAGCCGTGGGCGCGTTGCACATGGTCGGTCCCCAGGGCTTGCCCACGCTGCTGCGCCAAAAAGGCTACCAGGTCGAGCGCGTGAAGTTCACGCCGCCGGCCCCGAAAGCAATACCGCCAAAAACACAGTCAAAACCCATGATCACGCAATAAAGACAAGCGCCAGCTGCTATCAAAAACAATAAACGGCAGAGGGCGCGGGGTCTGAATCTCGATTTCAACACCCACACATCACCCCCAAGGAGACAAATGATGGATCGTCGTCAATTTCTGGCCGCTGTGGCTGCCAGCTCGGCTGCAGCCGCTTCGCCTTTTGCCATGGCGCAGGAATGGCCTGCCAACCCCGTGCGTTGGGTTGTGCCTTACCCACCGGGCGGCGGCACCGATGTGCTGGCCCGCACCGTGGCCGAGTCCATGCGCAAGACGCTGAACCAGACCATCGTGGTGGACAACCGCCCGGGTGCTGCCACCAATATCGGCGGCCAGATGGTGGCCTCGGCCAAGCCCGACGGCTACACCATCATGTCGGCGGACAACGCCATCCTGGCCTTCAACGAGCACCTGTTCAGCAAGCTGCCCTTCAGCCCGGAAAAAGACTTCACGTATGTGGGTGGCATCAGCCGTTTCCCGCTGGCGCTGGTGGTCAACCCGAATTTCGAAGCCAAGGATTTCAAGGAATTCCTGGCCTATGCCAAGGCCAACCCCGGCAAGCTCAACTACGCCTCGCCAGGCAATGGCTCGCCTCACCATCTGGCCATGGAGCTGTTCAAGAACCGCACCGGCACCTTCCTGACCCATATCCCTTACAAGGGCGCCGCCCCCGCCGTGGCCGATGTGATGGGCGGCCAGGTGCCTTGCATGTTCCTGGACCTGGCCTCGGGCCTGCCCATGATCCAATCCGGCAAGGTACGTGCCCTGGCCATAGGCACGGCCAAGCGCGTGCCCAATCTGCCCAACGTGCCCACGCTGGCCGAGCTGGGCGTCAAGGATTCCGAGGTCTATGCCTTCCAGGGCATTCTGGGCCCCAAGGGCTTGCCGCCAGCCATCGTTCAGCGCCTCAATGCCGATCTGAACAAGGCGCTGCTGGACCCCGCCGTGGTCAAGCGCATGGCGGACTTCGGCATGGAAGCCCTGCCCGGCACACCCGAGCAATTCCACGCCCTGGCCCGCGCCGAAGCCAAGCGCTGGGGCGCGGTCATCAAGGCCGCCGGTGTGAAGCTGGACTGAGCGTTCGGTCAGGTCATGGCGCATGGCTTGAACAGCCATGCAAGTCCTCGTCGGCCTGCATAGCAACAGCCCTGCAACCTTGCGTTGCAGGGCTGTTTTCAATAGGGGAGTATGCCGGGCAGCAACTGGCGGCTCAGGCGCTCGCGCCACCACTGCTGGGCACGGCCGCGCGCATCGCTGCGCCAGGCCAGCCAGAAGGTCTCGGGCGGGCGCGGTTCCTCCACCGGCAGTTCCACCAGCATCCCCGTTTCCAGTTCCACACGCACGCAGGCGCGCGGCAGGAAGCCAAGCCCCAGGCCGGCAAGCTGGCATTGGATTTTGGCCTGCATATTGGGCACGGTGATGCGGCGCTGACCCGCCAGCAAGCCCACCGTGCGGTCGGTCAGCGAACGCGCGCCGTCGCCCACGACCACGGCCGTGTGCTCCAGCAGATCGCTGCGTGCCAGGGGGCGGCCCAGGCGGGTCAACGGATGGCTGGCCGTCACGCAGAACACAAAATCCAGCTGGCCCACGGCCACCGCCTTGTAGCCGCCGCCGGCCGGGCCTTCACCTGCTGCCACCACCAGATCGGCCCGGCCTTCGCGCAGGGCTTCCCAGGTGCCGGTCAGTGTCTCGCTGCCTATGCGAAGGCGCGTGCCGCTGTTCAAGGCCTCGAAAGCCTGGATTTCGGGGCCGAAGGCGCTGGTGGGAATCAGTGAGTCATGCACCAGTCGGATCTCGGTTTCAAAGCCCGTAGCCACCTGATGCAGCCGGGACTCGAGTTGGCGTGCCGCCGCCAGCAGCCAGCGCCCTTCCTTGAGCAGTTCCTCGCCCGCAGGCGTGAGGCTGACGCGCGGACCGTTGCGCATGAACAGGTTCAGGCCCAGTTGCTCCTCCAGCTTGGAGACGGCATAGGAGATGGTCGACGGCACCTTGTGCAGGCGTTCGGCTGCGCTGGCGAAGGAGCCATAGCGTGCGATGGCGTCCACGAGTTCAATGGCTTCCAGGGATAGCTTGAGCATGGTGAATTGCGTAAAAAACAATCATCGAAATTTTCGATGATTAAAGCATTTTTCTTTCAACATTCCACCTTTCGTGGCCGCCGATACTCCATTCATCGCAACACGGAGCGCAGCGAAAAACGGCAAAACCGGATCGCAGCAGGAAGTGTGAAACCCATCGATTTCATAGGAGATGAAATGCTTGAAGTTCGCCAATCCAACCACCGCGGTCGCGCCAACCATGGCTGGCTGCAATCGCGCCACACCTTCTCCTTCGGCCACTACCGTGATCTGAACCAGCAAGGCTTCTCGGACCTGCTGGTCATCAACGACGACCATGTCTCCCCCGGCCAGGGCTTCGGCACCCACGGCCACCGCGACATGGAAATCTTCTCCTATGTGCTGGACGGCGCTCTGGAGCACAAGGACTCCATGGGCACGGGCTCGGTGATCCGTCCCGGCGACGTGCAGATGATGAGCGCCGGCACCGGCGTGCAGCACAGCGAGTTCAACCACTCGGCCCAGGACCCAGTGCACTTTCTGCAGATCTGGATCGTGCCTGGCGAACGTGGCGCCACTCCCCGCTACCAGCAGGTCCATGTGGATGAGGCCGACAAGCGCGGCCGCCTGCGCCTGATCATCGCCCCCGAAGACCAGGACGGCGCGCTGGCCGTGCGCCAGGACGCCCGGGTCTATGCCGGCCTGTTCGACGGCGCCGAGTCCGCCGAACTCGATGTGGGGCCAGAGCGCCACGTCTATGTGCATGTGGCCCGCGGCAGCCTGAATGTCAACGGCGAGCGCCTGTCCGAAGGCGACGGAGCCCGTATCCGCAACGCCGGGGCCCTGCGCTTTGACCAGGGCGAGCAGGCCGAGGTGCTGGTGTTCGACCTGCGCCCCCATGAGCTACCTGCTTTGTAAGCAGCTGCTTTCTGCCCCCTGTTTTCATAACGCTTTCTTGTTTCGCCCTCAACCTCGCTTTCATCTTTGACCCGGAGTACCAACATGTCCAACACCAACGCTTCCATCGCCCGTCCCGTCGCTGTCGCCCAACCCGGTGCCAAGCTGCTCAATCCCCATGACCACACGCTGATCATGATCGACTTCCAGTCGCAGATGGCTTTTGCCACGCACTCCATCGACCCCGTGCAACTGCGCTCCAGCGCCGCCCTGGTCGCTTCGGCCGCCGCCGGCTTCGGCGCCTCCACCATCCTGACCACCGTGGCCGAAAAAAGCTTCTCCGGTCCCATGTTCGAGGAAGTGACCGCGCCTTTCCCCGGTCAGACCCTGCTGGACCGTACCTCGATGAACACCTGGGAAGACGAGGCCGTCATTAAGAAGGTCAACGAGATCGGCAAGCCGCGCATCGTGCTGGCCGGCCTGTGGACCAGCGTATGCATCGTCGGCCCGGCCCTGTCGGCTCTGGATCAGGGTTTTGAAGTCTTCGTGATCGCCGATGCCTGCGGCGACATCTCCACCGAAGCGCACAACCGCGCCATGGAACGCATGGTCCAGGCCGGCGCCCAGCCCATCACCTCGCTGCAATACCTGCTGGAAATGCAGCGTGACTGGGCCCGTACCGAGACCTATGACATGACCACGGGCATCGCCAAGAAGCTGGGCGGCGGCTACGGCATCGGCATCACTTACGCCAAGACCATGTTTGGTGCCCACGAAGGCTAAAAGAGCGCACCATCTTTCTGCCGTGCAGACCGATCTCGCACCTGCGGTCTGCACGCTACGAAATCTGGCGCACTCGCCGCGCCGTTGAAATTCCAGAGACATCCATGACCCAGTCCACCACCCCCGACCTGATCCTGTTCAACGGCCGCTTCACTACGCTGGACCGCAGCAACCCAACGGCCACGGCCGTGGCCGTGAGCCAGGGCCGCTTCAGCGCCGTCGGCAGCGACCGCGAAGTCCTGCCCCTTGCCGGCCCGCAGACGCGGTGCATCGATCTGGGTGGGCGCAGTGCGCTGCCCGGACTGATCGACAACCACCTGCACCTGATCCGTGGCGGCCTGAACTTCAATATGGAGCTGCGCTGGGACGGTGTGAAGAGCCTGGCCGATGCCATGACCATGCTCAAGGCCCAGGTGGATGTGACCCCCGCGCCCCAGTGGGTGCGCGTGGTGGGCGGTTTCACCGAGCACCAGTTCGTGGAAAAGCGCCTGCCCACGCTGGCCGAGCTGAACGCCGTGGCCCCCGACACCCCGGTCTTCATCCTGCACCTGTACGACCGCGCCTTGCTCAATGCTGCCGCCCTGCGCGCCGTGGGCTACACCAAGGACACGCCTTCGCCCCCCGGTGGCGAGATCGTGCGCGACAGCGCCGGCAACCCCACGGGCCTGCTGCTGGCCAAGCCCAATGCGGCCATCCTCTACGCCACGCTGGCCAAAGGCCCCAAGCTGCCGCGCGACTACCAGCTCAACTCCACGCGCCACTTCATGCGTGAACTCAACCGCCTGGGCGTGACCGGTGCCATTGACGCGGGCGGTGGCATGCAGAACTACCCCGACGACTACGACGTGATCCAGGAGCTGGCCGATGCCGACCAGCTCACCATTCGCCTGGCCTACAACCTGTTCACGCAAAAGCCCAAGGAAGAGAAGGACGACTTTCTGCGCTGGACCTCCACCTCCCAGTACAAGCAGGGCACGGACTACTTCCGTCACAACGGCGCGGGCGAGATGCTGGTGTTCTCTGCCGCCGACTTCGAGGATTTCCGCCAGCCTCAGCCCGAGCTGGCCCCGGGCATGGAAGGCGAGCTGGAGGAAGTGGTACGCATCCTGGCCCAGAACCGCTGGCCCTGGCGCATGCATGCCACCTATGACGAGACCATCGACCGCGCGCTCAATGTGTTCGAGAAGGTCAATGAAGACATTCCCCTGGCCGGCCTGAACTGGTTCTTCGACCACGCCGAAACCATTTCCGAAAAGTCCATCGACCGCATCGCGGCCCTGGGCGGCGGGGTGGCCGTGCAGCACCGCATGGCCTACCAGGGCGAGTACTTCGTCGAGCGCTACGGCGCCGCCGCGGCCGAAGCCACGCCTCCCGTCAAGCGCATGCTGGAAAAAGGCGTGAACGTGTCCGCCGGCACCGATGCCACCCGTGTCGCCAGCTACAACCCCTGGGTCTCGCTGTCCTGGCTCATCACGGGCAAGACCGTGGGCGGCCTGCAGCTCACGCCCCAGCGCAACTGCCTGAGCCGCGACCAGGCCCTGCGCATGTGGACGGAAAACGTGACCTGGTTCAGCAACGAACAGGGCAAGAAGGGCCGCATTCAGGTGGGCCAGCTGGCCGACCTCATCGTGCCTGACCGCGATTTCTTCGCCTGCCCCGAGTCCGACATCGCCGACACCTCGGCCCTGCTCACCGTGGTGGGCGGCAAGGTGGTCTACGGCGCCGGCGCTTTCGCCGACTTCGACGAATCGGCCCCACCCCTGGCCATGCCAGACTGGTCGCCCGTGCGCACCTTCAAGGGCTATGGCGCCTGGGGCGTGCAGGAAGGCGCGCCGCTGCAGTCCGTGATGCGCAATGCAGCAGCGAATTGCGGCTGCGCCAGCAGCTGCAATATGCACGGCCACGCCCACGCCACGGCCTGGAGCAGCAAGCTGCCCGTGGCCGACCTCAAGAGCTTCTGGGGCGCGCTGGGCTGCGCCTGCTGGGCGGTCTGAATGGACACGCTGCGCACCGCCGCCACCGCACCCTGGGTGCAGTCGCTGGCCCTGCTATGTCTGTGCGCCGCCTACTTGCAAGGCGGTGTGGACAAGGCGCGCAACTTCGGCGGGGCCGTCGCCGAGATGCGCCAGTTCGGCCTGGCGCCGGCGGCGCCCATCGCGGTGGCCACCATCGCACTGCAGCTGGGCGCCTCGGTGCTGATCGTCTCGGGCTGGTACCGCTGGGCGGGTGCCCTGGCGCTGGCGGCTTTCACTGTGGTTGCGGCCTTGCTGGCCGACCGTTTCTGGTCCGCGCCGCAGGCCGAACGCCAGCGCACAGCCAACGCATTTTTTGAACATTGGGGCCTGGTGGGCGGCATGCTGCTCGTCGCCTGGCACGACCTGGGAGGCCACCGTGCCGGATAACAAAACCACCAACACCTCGGGCAGCTTCGCGCCGCTCGCCATCCCCGTCTTCGCCGTGCTGTGGGCCGCCACGGTGCTGGGCAACATCGGCAGCTTTATGCGCGATGTGGCCAGTGCCTGGATGGTGACCGAGCTCTCGTCCAGCCCCACGGCCGTGGCCCTGATCCAGACGGCGGCCACGCTGCCCGTCTTTCTGCTGGCCATTCCCGCCGGTGTGCTGTCCGACATCCTGGACCGCCGCCGTTTCCTCATCGGTGTGCAGGTGCTGCTAGGCGCCGTGAGCGGCACGCTGCTGGTGCTGGCCCAGACGAATACTCTCACAGTGGAATACCTGGTGGCCCTGACCTTTGTGGGCGGCATTGGCGCCGCCCTCATGGGCCCGACCTGGCAGTCCATCGTGCCCGAGCTGGTGCCGCGCAGCGAACTCAAAAGCGCCGTGGCCCTGAACTCCCTGGGCATCAATATCGCCCGCGCCATCGGTCCGGCCGCCGGCGGCCTGCTGCTGGCCAGCTTCGGCGCCGCCGCGGCCTACGGCCTCGACGTGCTCAGCTATGTCTTCGTGATCGCTGCCCTGATCTGGTGGAAACGCCCCAAGGCCGAAGCCTCGGCGCTCAATGAGCAGTTCTTCGGTGCCTTCCGGGCCGGCGTGCGCTATGCCCGTGCCAGCCGCGAGCTGCATGTGGTGTTGCTGCGTGCCGCCGTGTTCTTTCTGTTCGCCAGCGCGGTCTGGGCGCTACTGCCTCTGGTGGCACGGCGCATGCTGGGCGGCACGGCCGGTTTCTACGGCGTGATGCTGGGCGCCGTGGGCGCGGGGGCCATTCTGGGCGCTGTGCTGCTGCCCCAACTGCGCAAGCGCTTGGATACCGACGGCCTGGTGCTGCTGGCTTCGGTGGTCACGGCCTTTGTCATGGCCGTGCTGACCCTGGCGCCGCCCCAGTGGTTGGCCGTGGTGCTGATGCTGGTGCTGGGCCTGGGCTGGATTCTTGCGCTGACCACGCTCAACGGCGTGGCCCAGGCGGTGTTGCCCAACTGGGTGCGCGGTCGCGGTCTGGCTATCTACCTCATGGTGTTCAACGGTGCCATGGCTCTGGGCAGCCTGGGCTGGGGCCTGATCGCCGGCCAGTTGGGCCTGCAGGTCACGCTGCTGGTCGGTGCCGTGGGCCTGGTGCTGGTGTCGCTGATCTTCCACCGCATCAAGCTGCCCACTGGCGAGGCCGATCTGCAGCCGTCCAAGCACTGGCCCGAACCGTTGTTGGCCGAGCCTGTGGCCCACGACCGTGGCCCGGTCATGATCCAGATCGAGTACCAGATCGCCCGCGAAGACCTGCCCGCCTTTTTTCAGGCCATGCAGCAGGTGGCCCATGAACGTCGCCGTGATGGCGCTTATGCCTGGGGTGTGGCGGAGCATACTGGCGAGCCGGGCCGCGTGATCGAATGGTTCCTGGTCGAATCCTGGGCCGAGCACCTGCGCCAGCATGGCCGCGTCTCCAAGGCCGATGCCGACCTGCAGGCCGCTGCGCTGCGCTACCACCAGGGGGCAGACAAGCCTGTAGTCCACCATTTCTTGGCGCTGGATGGCCGCAGCGCCCAGACCGAGCCTGTCATGCCTGATCACTGAGCATGAAATCGGCGTTCACCGCCGATCTGAACCCGGCGCGGCAGGATCCCGCTGTGGTCAATCGCATGAGTGACTTCGAGATAAAAAAGGCCCGGGCATTCCGGGCTTTTTTATGTTGAATTGGCCTCAAGCCAATATCTAGTAAGCGATAGATGCTATTGAATTGCGATTTTTTGAGCGCCGAAGCAATGTTCAGATCAGGGCTGCGGGCTGTGTGGTGGGGCTGACGCTGTGGCCGTAAATCGCCACACGGTTGCGGCCGCCGCGCTTGGCGGTATAGAGCATGGCATCGGCCTGCTGGAAAACGGTCTTGATATCGGCATCGCTATCCGGCCAGGCTGACACACCCAGGGACACGGTGATACGACCTACAGCGGGCAGCGGCGTGCTCTCCACCAACGCACGCAGGCGCTCTGCCACCTGGGCCGCACTGTGCAGCGGTGCCTTGGGCAGCAGCAGCAGGAACTCTTCGCCTCCCACGCGGCAGGGAACATCGTCCAGGCGCGAAACTTCGCGCATCTGCAGGGCCAGCAGCCTGAGCACCTCGTCGCCGGCATCGTGACCAAAGCCGTCGTTGACCCGCTTGAAGTGGTCTATATCCAGGGCCACCACGGCAAACGGAATGCTCTGCGCTTGAAACTCTGCAATGGCGGCATCCAGATGGCGGCGATTGCCCAGGCCGGTGAGGGGGTCGGTGTTCACATCCTCGCGCAGCTTGGTGATGTTGCGATGCAGCAGACCAATGCCTTTGATCATGGCTTTTTTCAGCTCATGGGATTCGAAATACCAGGACTTGACGGACTGGATGTTCTGCGCGGTTTCGGGCTTGTCCATGTCGTGTGCGCCATTGGCCAGCTGTCGCAGCGGGCTGGCAATGCGGCGTGCGCTCCACCAGATCACCCCCAGCATGATGATGGCGATGGGCAGGGTCTTGTAGAGCACGGAGCGCATCAGCTCGTTGAGCGGCGCCAGAGTGGCGGCTCTGGGGCGCTGGGCCACGATGCCCCAGCCCGTGGAGGGCACGATGGCATAGCCGGCCAGCATCTCCACGCCCCGGCTGTTGACCAGCGGGACTTGGCCGGATTCTCCCTCATGGATTTGTTCGATGGCGGCATTGTTCTGAATTCTTTCCCCCACGCGCTTGCCGTCGGGGTGATAGATGATTTGCTTGCTCTTGTCCACCACATAGACGTAGGAGCCGTCGTGGTAGAAGTGCGAGCCCAGCAGCGTGTCCAGCATGCTCTCCTGCTTGAGGTAGATGCTGCCGCCCACGACGCCCAGGAACTTGCCGTCGGCCGCAAACACCGGCTGGGAAATGAAGATGATGAAATTGCCGGTGATGGCCAGATAGGGCGAGCTGATCACCGGCTTCTTGGTCTCCAGGGCCTCAAGCACGTTGGCACTTTTCAGTGTCTTGCCCTTGATCTGCAAGGTATCGGGCGAGGTGGCCAGCACATAGCCGGTGTGGTCGAGGACGGTGACGGAGTTGAAACTCTTGGTCTGCAGGCGCAGGCGCGTCGCCTCCTGGCTCAGGTAGTTTTCGTCGCCCATATGCGGGCCCAGCAGCTTGGCGCTGTAGTCCAGCTGCTGCAGGGCGGACTGCAGAAAATCATCGGTGCTGCGGGCCAGCTTGGTGGCATAGGCATAGTGGCCTTCCAGCGTGTTGTCTATCAGTTGCTGGCGCTGCACCAGATAGCCGGCGTAGAAGGTGTTGGCGAACGGGATCAGGGCGCTGCAGATGGTCAGCACCAGAATCAGGCGGCGCAGATCCATTTTGTAGCTCGTGTTTGGCATCTGCGGCCCTCAGTTACTTATGACAGTTGAATTCACTCAATATGCGGGCGTGCCGCATCCGGCCCGGCGCCACTTTGATCCAAGGTCTGCATTATGGGTGGACGCGCAAGCTGTGCTTGCAGCAGGTAATTGTTATGTGCAGAAAATCCGGCCGAGCCTGACCCGCGTCAGGCACGCTGGACCTGGACGGCACAGTCGTAAAAGCAGGGGGCCCGGCCTATGTCGGTGAGCTGCTGGTGGGTCAGCTCGTTCACATTCGTGCCGTTCAGGCCCTGTTTGCGCCACCAGATGCCCAGCCCGACCACCACGCCGGGGCGCGCTCTGCCGTTGATGGCCGCGTGGCAGACATGTTCGCC